>VGXJ01000212.1 GCA_016873375.1 Phycisphaerae bacterium | reverse complement strand
GCGGCATCGACGAATGCAACGCTGGTCAGGGCAAGAGGATCGGGCGCACCGGGCATCCCGCCATAGTAGGGGCGCAGGGCTACACTTCATGCCCAATGAGCTTCAAGCGATCAGAAGGTCCGCGCGGTGAGCGCATCGTGCCGGTCACCATCCACCTTGAGGATCCGGAGGGCGCTACCGGCACCGAGCAGAAGGAGTGGACCCTGACCGGTGCCACGGGCGAAAGCCTGCTCGAGCTTGCGCTCGATCAGCACATCAACATCGAGCACGCCTGCGGCGGCGTCTGCGCCTGCAGCACCTGCCACATCTATGTCGAGGAAGGCATGGACTGCCTGAGCGAGTCGACCGAGGCCGAGGATGACCGCGTCGAGGAAGCCCCCGGCATCCAGCGCAACAGCCGCCTCGCCTGCCAGTGCGAGATCAAGAAGGCCGGGCGCATCGTGATCCGCGTGCCGAGCTGGAACCGCAACGCCGTCAAGGAAGTGCCGCACTGATGGCCGCCGGATTCCATTGGCTCGATGTCCAGCGCATCGCCGAGGAGTTGGCTGACCGCCACCCTGACGTCGATCCTGTCGCAGTGAGTTTCCCGCGGCTGCGCAGCTTGGTGACGGAACTGCCGGGTTTCGCCGAGCAGCCGGGACACCCGAGCAACGAACGCATCCTCGAGACGATCCAGCAGCTCTGGATCGAGGAACGCGCGTGAGGTACCACGCTGCTGCCATCCAGACGGCATTCGAGTCGCCGAAGCACCGCAGCGCGATCGCCGATCGCGTGGCGCGCATGTGCGCGATGGCCGAGTCGACCGTCGGTGGCTACGAGCCCTTCTTCGATGTGCGCTTGATCGCGTTCCCCGAGTTCGCGCACACGCCGCCGTGCTACCTGACGGTCAAGGAACTGCAGCAGCACTTGGCGGTCGAACTGCCGAATGAACACACCGATGCGTATGCACGCGTCTGCAAGAAGCTCGGCTGCTGGATCCAGACTGGGACCTTCCTCGAGCGGCATCCTCGATGGCCGGATGCGGTCTTCAACACGACCATGCTCATCGGTCCTGATGGGATCCTCGCGACCTACCGCAAGGTGAACCCGTGGATCCCGTGGGAAGTGCACGCGAGTCCGCACGATCTGGCCGACTACGACCTGCCCATGTTCCCGGTGGCGGACACGCCAATCGGCCGCATCGGCTGCGCGATCTGCTACGACTGGCTCTTCCCCGAGACGATCCGCCAGCTCGCCTTCAACGGCGCCGAGGTCCTGGTCCGCGTGAGCGCCTACATGGATCCGTGGGGTGCCACGCAACCCATGGACTGGTGGACGCTTTTCAACCGCGCACGGGCTGCCGAGAACACGGCCTATGTCGTCGCGGCCAACCAAGGCGCGAGCTTCCGCGACTATCCGCCGTTCTCCTGGCCGGGCGGATCGATGGTCGTCGACTTTGAGGGCCGCGTGCTCGCCCAGGCGGATCCCGGTCCTGGCGAGAAGGTCGTGGTGGCTCCCATCGATCTTGACGCGCTGCGTGCCGCGCGTGCGCGATCGCGCGGCCATGACATGCGGGCGCACCTGCGCACGAGTGCGCACCCGTACATGGAGCGGCCGTACCTAGCGCCCTCGGGCACCGGCGCGATCTCGATTGAGTCGACCAACGAGCGCATCGCCCACGCCAAGCGGGAGCTGCCGTGAGCGCAGCGGGGGGTGCCATCGCATCGCTGGCAGCGCTCGCCTCGATCCGCGCCGCACGAGCGACCTGCGCGCTGCTCTCGATCGCGGTGGCCATGAGTGGCTGCTCGAAGCCCGCCACCGACGAACCCGCACTCAGTGCGGCCCAGATCGGTGCACTCAATCACGGCATCGGCCTGATGGGGCAGTTCGACTTCGAGGCCGCACGCTTGCAGTTCCAAGGCAGCGCGCAGGTCCACGGCAACCGATGGGGCTTGACCAATGCCGCGATCGCGCTGATGAACCAGTCTGTCGACGGTGCGCAGGAACGGGCGATCGAGGAGTTCCGCTCGATCCTTCGTGCATACAGTGCGCCCGGCGTCGAGATCTGGGGCACTGCAACCTACTGTGTGGGACTGTGCGAGCTCTTTCTCGGGAAACCGGACCAGGCACTGATGCACTTCCGCCGCTGTGCGGAGGCCGTACCGGGCGATCCGCATGCGAGCTTCTACGTCGGGCAGTGCCTTGAGCTGACCGGGGCCGAACACGATGCGCTCGCGTGGTATCGCCGCGCTGCGGAACTTGACCCGTTCCTGCGCAGCGCGCAGCTGGGAATCCAGCGCATGGCCTCGCGCACGGGTGACGCCGCTGCGGCCGAGCAGGCGATGCAGACCTTCGAGCGCCTGACCGTCAACCCGCGCAGCACACTGGCAGAGTTCAAGTACACCCGCACGGGCCGTCTTGGCATGTGCATCATGCCGCCATCCCCAATGCCAGAGCCTGCGCATGGACCCATGCTCACAGCGCCAGCGGCGGTCACCATCGCTCCCGGGTCAAGTCTCTCGTGGAGCGCCAGTGGCGGCACCAGCGTCTGCACGGTCGATCTCGATGAAGACGGTGCACTCGATCTGGTCATTCCCGGCGCCCTTGAGGGCGATCGTCCCAACGCCGTCCTCAGGTCGACGCCGCAGGGGTTCGTGCAACTCGATGCGCACCCCGTGGCTGCGGCACCGGGCGTGCTTGGTGTGCTGGCTGGCGATCTGGACAACGATGGGCGCGTGGATCTGGTGTCCATCGGTGGCGCAGGCGTGCGTGCGTGGATGCAGGTCGCCGAAGGATGGCAGGAGCGCACGGAGTTGCTCGGGCTTTCCGTCATCCCGGCTGCACGCGATGGAGTCATGGCCGACCTCGACCACGATGGGGATCTGGATCTTGCGTTGCTCGATGGCGCCGGATCACTGCGGCTCCTTGCTGGCATCGATGGTGCACCCATGCGCGAGATCACCGATCGCCTGCAGGGCGATGCGGCCAAGCCCGCGACGCAGATCGCGCTCGGCGATGTCGACGGCGACCGAGATGTCGACCTCTTGCTCGCTGGGGCAGAGGGCTGCACGGTCTGGTGCAATGACCGCCTCTGGTCGTGGACGCGCCATCCGCGCTTCACGGCAATCGAATCCCGTCCGGCTCAGTGGATCGCCTGCACGGAGCGCTCGATCGACGGTACGCCGCTGGTCATGCTGCGCCAGGCTGCGGCCGCTCCTGATGCGCAAGCAACAGCACCCAAGTCCGGCGGCGCGCTGCTGGTCCTCGCCCCGACGACGCCGGAGCGAGGTGCCGCGTGGTCGGGGCCGTGGGAACTCGTAGCCGAGGGTTCGGTCGAGTTGACCGAAGCAACGGGTTCGAGCAGCTTGTTCACGCTTGCAGACTTGAATGGCGATCTGCACGCGGAAGTGCTCTGTGGCGAGGGCGCCACCCTGGTCGGCATGGATCCATCCGGTCAGCAGGTCTGGAGCGAGCGGGCCCCCAAGCCCGCGGCGGCCTGGGCGGTCGTGAACCGCAACCCCGAAGCGGGGCCGAGCATGCTCGCGACGCAGCCTGGCGGTCCACCAGTCATCTTCGGGCCCGGCTCGGGTCGTGGCGGTTTCGCCGCCATCGATCCTCGCGGCCGCATCGATCCGGCGCAGAGCATGCGCTCCAACGCCAGCGGCATCGGCACGCGGCTCACGGCGCGCATCGGCAACGAGTGGTCCAGCACCACGACCTGGCGCATCGGTTCTGGCCCTAGTCAGAGCCTGCAGCCAGTCTCGATCGGCCTTGGCCCGGCGCCGCATGTGGATGCACTTGCCATCGACTGGAGCGACGGCGTGACCCAGAGCG
>VGXJ01000211.1 GCA_016873375.1 Phycisphaerae bacterium | reverse complement strand
TGGCCCTCTGGTCGATGTCCTGACCGATTCCGTCGAGGGCAGTCTCAGCGCCAGCTCGAGTTGGTCCACCGAGGGCCAGGGATCGCACAGTGGCTCGGCCTCGGTGACGGTTCGGCCTGACCGAATCTACTGTGCCTTCACCAATCGGCCGTATGTGGCACGCGCCACTGGTCAGGCCGTGGCAGGCGGGGCAGGCAGCGTCGAAGGCAACGGTTCGGCGAGCTGGTCGAGCGTGGCCATCATCAACCTTTCAGTCCAGTGACATGGTCTTGCTTCCCTCCGTCCTGTGCTTGGGCGCACTCGGGGGCGAGCCGCTCCCCGCGTCACTCGCGGCCGAGCAGCTCCGCGACATGCTCCAGCGCGCGCATGAGGATCGCGATGGCGCACGCCTGGTCGCGCGCAAGCTGTCGGTCGAGTCAGCACTGCTGCCAGCTTTCATCGTCCAGGATCTGGCGCACGGATGCGCCAGCCAGGACCTGGCTCGGTCGATGTCGTACACCTACGACGCAGCCGATGCGGAGCGTTGCGCAGCCTCGGTCTGGCGGATCGGCCTCTGCGATCAAGCATCCTCCATCGAGCCCGGGTGGATCTGCCCAGCAGGCATGGCCTGGCGTGTGCGAGCTACCACCGAGCGGCTGGTGTGCGCCGGCCCTGAACCCGCCGTGGCGATTGACTGGATCATCGAGAGCGATGGCAGATCGACTTCGGCGATCGCGGAGCGCTTTGAGCCCGCTCTCATGCCGGCGGAGCTTGATTTCCCGCTGGTCCCATGGGGGCTCTCGCTGCGCTGGGACCGCGCGCGCGGCTACGCCCTTGACCACTCTGGCCAATCACACACTGAGTCATGGCTGGCCACGGCCCCGATCCTCGCCAATCCAGATGACATGTTCGACACCTTCGATGCACTGCGCGTGCAGCACTGGCTGTCATGCTGGCCACCGAGTGCCTCGCTCCGGTCGTTGGGCCGTAAGCCGTTCCCGGGCATCGGTGACCTCGCGCAAGTGCCGGTTCCACAGACGATCAATCTCGATCATGGTCCGCTGCACTGGCACGATCCAACGGCCTTCACGCTCGTGCATCATGGTTCGATGCAGGACCGCGCCGAGTCGTTCCGCCCCCTGCGGCTGATCCCGAACATCCGGGGCTTGCGTGCCATCATCGAGTGGGCACCATGGCCGATCGATCCCTTGTCCACAACGGACCGGCCATCCCGCGTACCGCACTGCATCCGGATCGTGAGCGATGAGCGCGAGCAGGCGATCATCACCTTCGGTCGCTTTGAACTCGTGCCGCGTGGTAGCTCCATCGACCATGAAGCACCTGAGCCGCCGTGGCATGCCGTGCGCCAAGCCATCGAGGCCCGTGATGCGGTCGCGCTCACCGCTCTCGTGCTCCACGCGCAGGATGGCCTTGGCACCGTGCGGGCGCGTGCGCGTATGGGCATCGAACAGGCCATGCAGGCAGTCGATGCCGCTATTGAGGCTGGCTGGTCCCTCGAGCTTCTGCGCACGGTGGCGCCAGACCTTCTGGAGCGCTGCATGAATCGGCTTGCACCCGCCGAACTGATGTGGCTCACGCTCGATGCCACCATGGCCAGCCGTGGCACGCTCGCTGTGCTCGCTGCCACGCGGTTGTCGCGGCATGAGCAGGCCAGCGCCGACGAGCGCGCGTGGGCCACCATGGCGCTGCCTTCGCTCTGGGCGTGGCTGCATGAACCTCCCGCCGATGACTCGCCATTGGGCGCGCGCAGGCTCGCGTGCGACCGGGCACTTCGCCCCATCCTGATCGATGCGCTGCCAGCGCTCACAGGGCTCGATGGGGTTGCACCATGATGCGGTACGCGAATCGCGAAGGCCGATCTGCGCGAGAAGGAAGCATGATCCATCGCCCTGGCGTCGCTCAGGGGGTGCACGCACCCTCTCGTGCACTTGGCCGAGCACGGCTCGCATGGCTCGCTGCGATGAGCCTGACGCTCATGGCTGCAACCCGCTCGCCCCCTTCACGCACTGCCCTTGATCCAGCGGCATCGTGGCGAGCGCTGCTGACGGCGGCAGGCTGCCCGCTGGACCTTGCCCATGATCTTGCCGTCCGCATCGAGCGACTTGCGGGCGCGCCGCCGGGACCAGACGAGGATGTCGCCGTCACGGCAGCACAGCGTGCCGAACAGATCACACATCTGGTCGTGGGGCGACACGGGCTTCAACTCTCACAGGCCCAGCTTGATGCCGCCTTGGCCGCCTTGATCGGCACGCCAGCCTCGTCAGACGGCGCAAGCAGTCCTGCGCATGGGCCCTCGACCGACGCCGATGCTGCACCCAAGACTGCAGCCACTCCAGAACGCAACGAGCCCTTCACGACTCGGCATGCTGTCGAGCAGCTGCGCGAGTGGCTTCCTACTCCTGCCCAACGTTGACGCGCAGCGTTGGCCGAGCCGATGCGAGCGCCGCCGCGCCAGCCGGGGTGACTTGGCTGTTCCACGCGTAGACTCGCTCCAGCGCCGTGGCCTGCTTCAGGGAAGCCAGTCCAGCGTCACTGACCTTCGTCGTGTGCACGTTGAGCACTTTCAGGCGCGGCATGGCCGCCACGCAGGCAAGGGCCGCATCTCCCACGCCGGTTGAATCCAGTCGAAGGGATTCCAGCACCACAAACCCCTTCAGGCCGGCCACGCCATCGCCGGTGACCCCGGAACGCGCCAAGTTCAGGTTGACGATCGCGCCCGCGGCAGGCTGCAGCATCGCCAGATCCGCATCGGTGAAGGGCGGCGTTGCCAGGCTCGCGTTGATGTCCAGCCGCGGGTCATCCTGTGCCAAGGGCTGCGCAATCACGCCGCGGGCCCGAAGTGCCTGCGCCACCTCGGCTGCGCGGCGCGCCAGGTCGGCCTCGAGCGACGGCGTCGCGCCCTTCACGGCACCAGGTGCCGCAGCCACCCCAGCTGCAACTGCCTCCATTACGCCACCTTCCTTGATCCAGGTCCTGATCAGATCGCGCTCGGCCTCGGTCAGGCGCTCACCGTCAGGCGGCATCGAGTCCGGGTCGCTTGCGGGCAGATTGATGCGCTGCACGATCAAGCTCGAGTCGGGGTCACCTGCCTTCACCGCCACGCCATCATCATCGACCTTGGTCATCGATGCGGCAGAGTCCATGGCCAGCCCGCCCTTGCGCTTGCCGTTGCCGTGGCACTCGAAGCAACGGGACTCGAAAATCGGACGAACCTGCGTGACAAAGTCAACGCTGCCAGCCTTGGCTGTACGGGTGACAACCGCCACGGCTCCAGCCGCAGGGCGCACGCTGGCGTCGACCGCAGTGGCTGGCGGTAACGCCTCATCTCCAGAGCCATCGACACCGAGAGCAGCGAACAGGGCCTTTTCCACGTAGCGATCGCCGTACACGAGCTCACCGCCGAAGTGGCCAACAAGACCCACGCCGAGGGCGCTCACCATGGTCAGCACTCGAGCAGGCATCAAGCGTGTCTCGGCCGCTGCCGGCGACTCGACCAGACGGCGCGTCTTCCAGGCGACGGCCAGCAGCACCACGGCCATGGATGTTCCCATCCAGCTGTGCAGGTCCAGCGTGCGCGATGCTTCCTCGCCCTCTTGCCACGCGTTGATCCAACCAGTCGCCACCGCGCCGATGGCCGAGATCCCCGCAAGGAACATGGCCACGCTGGTGAACTCGGCGAGTCCCCGCTCGCGCCGGGTCCAGCGCCACGCCTCGACGGCAGCGGCGGCCAGCACCAGACCGATCGGGAAGTGCACCAAGACCGGGTGCAGGCGCCCAAGCAGGCGGAACCAGGGATCCAAGCTTGCTTGCTCCGGGAGC
>VGXJ01000210.1 GCA_016873375.1 Phycisphaerae bacterium | reverse complement strand
AGGGCCTTGCCCTTGGCGACGCCTTCGTTGATGTCGAGGAGGACGACGTTGCCCAGTTCCTTGCTCGCGGCCCAGACGGCACAGGATGCACCGACGTTGCCAGCACCAATCACGGAAATCTTCGCTCGACGCATGATGTGTTGTCTCCAGTTGAGGGGCAGGATCATAGCCACACGCCTGCGCAGCGATCCGGCTCGGACCGCGATGCCTTGCCTCGCGGCCGCAGGGCCGCGACTCATTACGCGGCGGGAGCGCCGCGCTCGACCCGAGAAGCCCCACGATGCCTTGCCTCGCGGCCGCAGGGCCGCGACTCATTACGCGGCGGGAGCGCCGCGCTCGACCCGAGAAGCCCCACGATGCCTTGCTCGCGGCCGCAGGGCCGCGACTTTGAATGCGCCGGAAAGGAATCGAACCTTCGACCTCACCCTTATCAGGGGTGTGCTCTAGCCAACTGAGCTACCGGCGCGGGGGCGACGAGCATAGCACGGATCCTGCGGGACTACCACCCCGAGAGTCGCCCGACGATCGGTTGCACGAGGTCGCGCAGCGCCACGATTCCCTGCGGCCGGCCGTCGTTGCCCCGGATAACTGCCAGCGTGGATCGAGCCTTGCGCATCGCCGCGATCGCATCACCGACCGCCGCATCGGGCGCGAGCACAAGCGCGGGCCGCATGAGGCCCGACGTCGGCCGAGCAGGATCGACCAACACGTCGAGGGCATGCAGCATGCCGAGCACCTGGCCGTCGGCGCTCGTCACAGGGAAGCGACTGAAGGCATGCTCGCGGAGTGCGCGCTCGCGCAGTCCGCGATCAGCATCCATGCGGATCGCTACGACCTTCCGCCATGGCACGGCGTGATCGATGATGGGTCGTCCGCGCATCCCGAGTGCACGATCGACGACCGCGAGCTGTTCCTCGCCCAACACACCGCTGCCCGCACCTTCACGGATCAGCGTGCCGACGCGGTCACGCTGCGTCGCAGCATCCTGCGGCCTGACGCCGAGCATCCACAGCACCAGTTCGCCGGTCCCGCGGACCAGGGGCACGAGCGGCACGATCGTGAACACGACCCGCATGAAGCGCACCCACCACACCGTTGCGTACGTCAGTCGATCCGTATGCGCGCGGTAGAGATCCTTGGGCAGCAACTCGCCGATCAGGAAGACGATCGGCGTGAGGACAACCGCGTTGGCGATCGCCATCTGCGTCGGCGTCCACTGCATCGTCTCGAGGAAGACGGTCGCCCCGGCGCTCTGGATGTAATGCGCGACGTTGTTGCCTACCAGCACGGTGGCGAGCATGCGGTTGGGGCGCAGCAGCTCATCACGGATCCGAAGCGCCGCACGATCGCCGCGCCCCACGCGCACGGCCAGCCGTACGCGATTGATCGTGTACAGGCCGGTCTCGATGCCGCTGCACAGCGCCGACGCCACAAGACCCGCCAGCAGAAGGGTCATGCCCAGCGCGAGTTCAGGCTGCATGGCCAGCCCCCCGCTTGCGCACGAGCACCGATCGGACGGTGCCATGCTCCACGGCCAGCACCTCGATCTCCAAGCCGTCGCACGGCAACCGGCGCCCAACCTCAGGCACGCCGCCTGCAAGTTCCACCGCAAGGCCACCGATCGTCGAAGCATGAACATCGGGTACATCAACGCCCATCGCCTGTGACACGGCAACCACCGTCACGTCGCCGCGCGCACTCCACACCCCAGGCTCCACTTCGTGCGGGGCCTCGATCGACCGCTCACCCGGGGCGGCGATGTCGCCAACGATTTCCTCGACGGCATCCTCGACCGCCACCACGCCGGCCAGGCCACCGTACTCATCCACCACGATCGCAAGGTCGACGGACTCGGCCCGGAAGAACGTGCCGAGCTGCTCAAGCGTGGCCACTTCGGGCACAAACCGCGGCCGTTGCAGGTGCGGCTCCATGGGTGCCTGATCGCCACGCACATCGAGAAGGAAGCCTCGCACATCAAGCAGACCAAGCACGTCATCGGTGCGGGCTCCGTGCACGACGATTCGCTTCACCCGGTGGCGACGGCACGCCTCGACGACCGCTGACCGACTAGCGGTCCGGGGTACCATGGCCAGCTCGACACGCGGCGTCATCACATCACGCACGCGTACGCGGCGGTACCGGATCAGGCGCTGGATGAACTCCCGCTCGACCGAACCGATCTCGCCTTGGCGGGCGGACAGATCCACCAGCGCGTCGAGGTCGCTCTCGGTGACCTGCTGCACACGATCCGCGCGCGTGAGCCGCGCCACCGGCTCCGCCACGAGCCGCGTAATGGCCCATCGTGCAGGCTTCAGGAAGACGTGCAGCGCATAGAGCACGGGGGAAAGCAGCAGTACCAGGCGGGCGCGGAAGGCGTTCGCCGCCATCTTCGGGATGACCTCGCCACCAAGCACGATGGCCACGAGCAGGCCCACGCTGATCCCGACCTGCCGGGCAGGATCCGTCTCGTGCAGCGCGATCACGCTCGCTGCGGCGAAGTAGGCACCATTGATCGTGATGTTCGAGAGCAGGATCGTCGCAAGCAGACCGGCCGGCTCGCCGAGCATCGACTCCACGATGCCCGCGATGCGCGGGTGCGCTGTCTTGAGGTGCATCCGTTCTGCCTGCGACAGGCCAAAGAGCACCGTCTCGCTTGCACTGCACAGCCCGCTGGCCACGATCAGGGGCGGCAGTGCGGCAACCAGCGAGACGTAGGCAGGATCGATGGCCATGGCTCAATCTTGCCGCACGCTGGCGGCATCCGTCATGCGCCCCAGCGCGCGAAGCCGCGCGATCATGCGCCGGGCCTCCGTCCAGTTCCCGGTCGCGTGCCCCGCCGCCATCGCCGCACCGAACCCTGTCACCATCGATGCTCGTTCGCCCACCGCCCACGCGCGCGCTTGGGCCTGTGCAGCCGTGCTGCCGCCGATGCGTTCCTCGTACCACTCACGACGCTCGAGCAGCTCCATCAGTTCCGTCGGCGGAAGCGGCGCCTCGGTGGCGTCGACGCCGGCTGCCCGGAGCACCGCTCCCGCGGCCGTCACCGGATCCAGCAGCTGCTCAGCAGACCGATTCGCCGTTCCCATGCGAGCCTCGAAGTCGGCGCGCTCCACGGCATCCCGGGCGCGGTCAGGGTGGCATCGCGCCGCTGCACCGAGCCGAGCACGATGCACGGCCGCTGGATCGACTGGCCACGACGGCGCAAGTCCGAGGATCCGGAACGGGCACGCGTCGCTCATCCCGTGCCTGCCACGCGCTCGACCTCCTCGACATTCGTCTCGCCAGCGGCCACGAGCTGCCAGCCGAACTGCTGCAGGCTCGTGAAGAGCCCAGCCGAGAGCACGGCCTTCATGTCAGTGATCGTCGGTCGCTTCAGCACCACGTCACGCAGCGCATCGTTGAATTCGAGCACCTCGAAGAGCGCGCGACGCCCGTGGTAGCCGGTCCGCAGGCAGGCGGGGCAGCCGACGGGCGTGAAGACCTTGGACATCCCCTTCACGTGCGCGCCCATCTTCAGCGTCTGCGCCGGCGTCGGCGCGATCGGACGGCGGCAATCGTGGCACAGCACGCGCACCAGGCGCTGGGCGATGATCAGCGACATCGCGTTCGCCACCAGATACGACTCGACGCCAAGATCAAGCAGTCGGAACACCGCACCGATCGTGTCCTTCGAGTGGACCGTGCTGTAGACGAGGTGCCCCGTCATCGCCGCCTGCATGCCGACGGTCGCCGTCTCGATGTCGCGAATCTCGCCCACGAAGATCACGTCAGGGTCCTGACGCAGCACGCTCCGCAGGATCTGTCCGAAGGAGTTGCCCTGCTTGTGGTC
>VGXJ01000209.1 GCA_016873375.1 Phycisphaerae bacterium | reverse complement strand
CTGGCCGAGATCGAGGAGCGCATCGAGCGCCTCTCGCTCGAGAAGGACGAGGCCGTGCGTGGCGCCGACTACGAGCGCGCCGCCGACCTGCGCGACCAGGCCGAGAAGATGCGCAAGGAGAAGGAGCGCCGCCAGGTCGAATGGCGCGAGCGCATGAACGAATCACAGGCACTCGTCGACGAGGACATGATCCGCGAGGTCGTGTCGAAGATGACGGGCGTGCCGCTGACGAAGCTCGCCAAGGAAGAGTCGGAGCGCCTGCTCCAGCTCGAGGCTGAGCTCCACAAGGCAGTCGTCAGCCAGGACGAGGCGGTCAAGGCGGTCGCCCGAGCGATCCGCAAGGCGCGCGCCGGCCTGAAGGACCCCCGCCGCCCCGTGGGCAGCTTCCTCTTCGTCGGCCCCTCGGGCGTCGGCAAGACCCTGCTCTGCAAGGCGCTGGCCACCTTCATGTTCGGTGACCCCGATGCCATGATCCACCTCGACATGAGCGAGTACATGGAGAAGCACGCAGTCAGCCGCCTGGTCGGTGCGCCTCCGGGCTATGTCGGCTACGAAGAGGGTGGCCAGCTCACCGAGCGCGTGCGTCGCCGTCCCTACTCGGTGGTGCTGCTCGACGAAGTCGAGAAGGCCCACCCGGACGTCTACAACATGCTCCTGCAGATCACGGAAGAAGGCCGCCTGACGGACTCCTACGGCCGGCATGTGGACTTCAAGAACACCGTCGTGATCATGACGAGCAACATCGGCGCCGACCTGATCAAGGGCGGCTCGGCCTTCGGCTTCACCAAGCGCAGCGAGGTCGCCGACTACGACCGGATCAAGAAGCAGCTCCTCGGCGAGGCCGAGAAGTTCTTCCGCCCCGAGTTCATCAACCGCCTCGATGACATCATCGTCTTCAGGCCGCTGGTGAAGGATGACCTCACGCAGATCATCGAGATCGAGTTGGCGAAGCTCCGTCAGCGCCTCGCCGAGCGGGACATGAAGCTGGAACTGGATGCCCCGGCTCGAGAGTTCCTGATCGAGAAGGGCTACAACCCCGACTTCGGCGCCCGCCCGCTCCGTCGTGCGATCGGCACCTTCGTCGAGGACACCCTCGCCGAGAACCTGCTCTTGGGCGACTTCCGCCCCGGCGACACGATCCATGCAACCCGCGAAGAAGGCAAGGACCACCTGACCTTCCGCGCCGAACGCCCCACTGCGCTCATCAGCGAGGCGGCACCGAGCGAGACTGCCCCGAGCGCCTGAGGCTCAGGGATCACCGAGACCCAACCCGACCCCACGGCGCGTTGCCGTGGGGTTTTTTCATGGCGCAATGCTTCATGGCGTCATGGTGCATGGCCCCTGGCACGCACGCCATGCGTTGCAAGGTCACTCGAGAGACCACCGCAGACTCAGGGATGCCATTCGGTGACCTGATGCACCTGCGCCATCATGGCATCGACCTGATCGGTGCTGCCCACGACGATCGGTGTGCGCTGGTGCAATCGCTGAGGGTGCCGGCCCAAGGTGGGCAGGCCGCTCGAGATCGCCTTGCCTCCTGCCTGCTCGATGATGAAGGCCATGGGATTGGCTTCGTAGAGCAGGCGAAGCTTGCCTTCGGGGTGCTTGGCGGTGGGCGGGTACAGGAACACGCCGCCCGACACGAGGATGCGATGCACATCGGCAACGAACGCACCCGTGTAGCGGCTGCTGTAACCGTGGCCATGCGCCCACTTCAGGTAGCGCTGGTAGCCGACCGGAAAGCTTTCGGTGTACGCCTCGTTGAGCGAGTAGGTCCGGTTGCCCGCCGGGATCGTGAGCCCCTGCTTCACCAGCAGGAACGAACCGAGGAACGGATCGAGCTCAAAGAGGTCGACTCCATTGCCGGTGCTGATCACGAAGGCCGTGCTCGGGCCGTACAGGATGTAGCCCGCGGCGACCTGCTGCATGCCAGGCTGGCAGATGGTTGCCTCGGCACCCTCGATCGTTGGATCGTTGCGCAGGATCGAGAAGATCGTCCCAACGGGGCCGCATGCATCGAGATTGCTCGATCCATCAAGCGGATCGAAGAGCACGCAGTACTTGCCGCCATCCTTGCCGGTGCGCAGGATGGTGGGTTCCTCGTCCTCCTCGCTCGCCACGACAGCGATGCTCGCGCGCGAGCCCAGGCAGCGCAGGATCGTCTCGTTGGCGATCACATCCATGTGGATCTGCTCCTCGCCCTGCACATTCTTCTCGCCCCACTCTCCGAGCACGCCCTCGAGCCGCGCGCGCCGGACCTTGTGCGCGATCGCCTTGCCCGCAAGCGAGATCCCGCTGACGATCCACGAGAAGTCGCCTGATGCACCCGGGTAACGGGCCTCCTCCTGCAGGATGTGGCTCTGGAGGCTGACGAGGTTGCCGGTGTCGACGTTCGATCGCATGAGCGAGGCTCCTGGCGGCGCGACCGTGCGCCGCATGCTGCGTATGATGGCAACTTCCCCCAATCCCGGAGACCAGCACCCATGCACCAGCCCGTGATCCTCGCCGCCAAGCGCACCCCCGTCGGCAAGTTCGGTGGTTCGCTCGCCCGCACCAGCGCTCCCGACCTCGGCGCCATCGCCATCAAGGCCGTGCTCGAGCAGGTGCCGGCGGCCAGGGAACACGTCGACGAGTGCATCATGGGCTGCGTGCTGCAGGCGGGCGTCGGCCAGAACCCGGCCCGCCAGGCTGGGCTCAAGGCAGGCCTGCCCCACACCCTGAGCGCCGTCACCGTGAACAAGGTCTGCGGAAGCGGCCTCCAGGCCGTGATGCAGGCGGCCACCGGCATCCGTGCGGGCGTGAACAAGGTCGTCGTGGCCGGCGGCATGGAGAACATGGACATGGCGCCGCACTTCGCGCATGTGCGGGCCGGTGCCAAGTTCGGCAAGGTCGAGATGCAGGACCACATGGAGTACGACGGTCTCCGCTGCGCCTTCGAATGCTGGGGCATGGGCTTCGCGGCCGAGCACATCGCCGCCACCCGCTCAGTGAGCCGAGCCGAGCAGGACCGCTTCAGCGCGCAGAGCCACCAGCGCGCCGCTCGCGCCACGGCCGAGGGCTGGTTCAAGCCGGAGATCGTCGAGATCACCGCCGAGATGATCAAGGCCAAGGCCGGGCTGTCCGCCGATGAGGGGATCCGCGGAGATTCGACAGCCGAGGGACTCGCCAAGCTCCGCCCTGCCTTCAAGCCCGATGGCAGCGTGACCGCCGCCAACGCCAGCCAGATCAGTGACGGTGCCGCCGCGGTGCTCGTGGCCTCGGACGATGCCGCCAAGGCGATGGGCGCCAAGCCCCTCGCTCGTATCGTGGGCTGGAACACCGCCGGCGTCGAACCCAAGGAGCTCTTCTTTGCACCCAAGGTCGGCATCGAGCAGCTGCTCAAGGACCACTCGCTCGCCGTGAAGGACATCGATCTCTTCGAGATCAACGAAGCGTTTGCGGCGCAGGTACTCGCAGACATCACGCCCCTGGGCATCAGCGAGGACCAGCTCAACATCTGCGGCGGCGGCATCGCCCTCGGCCATCCGATCGGCGCGAGCGGCGCGCGCGTCCTCTGCACGCTCGTGCACCAGCTGCAGCGAACTGGCGGCAAGCGTGGCATCTGCAGCCTCTGCCTCGGCGGCGGCAACGCCGTGAGCATGCTCATCGAGATGTGCTGATGCGGATACCGCGAGGGCGCATGTCGGACGGCCAGCGCGCGTGCGTGCGTGCGACTCTTTCAGCTGCGTGCTGCGTTGCCGCAAGCGCCTCATTGCTCGCCTGTGGCGGCGGCGAATCACCGAAGGTTCCCACAGGTCCGGGCACCGGCGTTCCATCAACGGTCGTGGATCAAGCCGTCGCGCGCACCGTCGATCC
>VGXJ01000208.1 GCA_016873375.1 Phycisphaerae bacterium | reverse complement strand
GCGACCACCACGCAGCCGATGGCCACGGCGACCATGGGCACGGCGGCGGCCATGGTCATCACAACGCCGAGTACCCGTTCCTGGCGCACCACTTCGAGACGCCGGCGCAGCAGTTCGACAGCGCCAAACTCGGCATGTGGCTGTTCCTGGTGACGGAAGTGCTCTTCTTCGGAGCGCTGTTCGTGGGCTATGCGGTGCTGCGCAACCGCTACCCCGATGTCTTCAAGTACGCGAGCGCGTACCTCGACACGACCATGGGCGGCATCAACACTGGCGTGCTCATCCTGAGCAGCCTGACGATGGCCATGGGCGTCTATTTCGCGCAGACGGGTCGCAAGACCGCCTTGGTGGTCTGCCTCTGGCTGACCATGGCCGGCGCCGCGGGCTTCATGGTCATCAAGTACTTCGAGTACACGCACAAGTTCCATGTGCACTTGGTGTGGGGCGAAGGCTTCTACAAGCCCGTGACTGATGACGGCGGCCTGCAGGCGGCCGAGCTTTCGTCCAAGGCCCCCGTGCCGCTCGCACCCGCCCAGGCCACGATGTCGGCCGCAACGGTGACGGCACAGCAGGCGTCCATGCCGGCGTTCGTGCAGATGCCGGCAGGCGAGCAGACCGCGATCGCCCCGCCGGCCGAAGGCCCTTCGGGCATGGCTCCGGCCGTGATCGACGCCAAGGCCGCCGAGCATGCGGCCGACCCCGCCACCCACGGCGACGAGGCCCTGCACCTGCAGGACGCTTCGATGCCGCCCAACACGCATCTCTTCTTCGCGATCTATTACGCCATGACGGGGCTGCACGGGATCCACGTGCTCATCGGCATGGGCGTGATCGGTTGGCTGATCGTGCGCGCCGGTCGCGGCGAATTCGGACCCAAGTACTACACGCCGGTCGATCTCGTGGGCCTGTACTGGCACATCGTCGACTTGGTGTGGATCTTCCTCTTCCCGCTCTTCTACCTCATCGACTGAACCATGGGACACGCACACACCACTTCCGGCCATGGTCATGCAGGCCACGACGCGCAGCCGCTCGTCGGACACCTCGTCGCTCCGTGGATCCTGTTCGCCACCGGCGGTGCGCTCATCGTCCTGACCGTGATCACGGTGGCGGTGCGCTACGTCGATCTGGGCGAGGCGAACCTGCTCGTGGCGCTCGCGATCGCCGGCCTCAAGGCCACGCTCGTGTCGCTCTTCTTCATGCACCTTCGCTGGGATCGGCCTTTCAACCAGCTGATCTTCCTGAGCGGCATCCTGTTCGTCGTGCTCATGATGGCCTTCTGCCTCATGGATACGAGCCAGTACCGCGACTCCCAGTACGTCGGCAACCCTGCCGGTGTCCAGGCGGTCCTCGACAAGGATGCGCCGAACGCGCCGATCGCGGCGCAGAAGAGCCCTGACCTCCCGTGACGGGTGTTCAGGCCATGTGAACTTCCTCGAGGCGGACCCATGCGGTCCGCCTCGTCGTTGATGCCTACCGTGACCAAGCATGCCCATCAGTGATCCAGCACGAGAGCCCTTTGCCAGCGCCCAGGTGCGTTCGAGCGCCGGGCTGCTTGGCATGTGGCTCTTCCTCGTGGTCATCGCCATGGTGTTCGTGGCCACGATGCTCGCCTACTTGGTGGTGCGGCTTGGAACCGGAGATGAGTCCGGCTGGCGACCGGATGGCTCGCCGGGATTGCCTCGCGAGCTGATCCTGAGCACGCTGCTCCTGGCAGCGTCGAGCTGGACCATGCAGCGCTCGCTGGTTGCGTCCCGGGCCAACCTTGATGACCGCGCGGTCACCTCAGCGTGGGCGACCTTCGCGCTTGGCTGGGCGTTCGTGGCGGTGCAGGGGCTGAGCTGGAGCCAGATGTGGCGAGCGCTGCCCCTGCAGGACAGCCTGTACGCGTGGACCTTCTACGTGCTCACGGCACTGCATGCACTGCATGTGCTCGGCGGGCTTGGCGCGATGTATGTGGTCATCATGCGGGTCGTCCGGTCGCACGACCATCGCGAGGCCGTGCTCGGCCTCACCAAGTGCACGATGTACTGGCACACGCTGGGCGTGATCTGGCTGGCGCTCTACGCGACGCTCTGGGTTGGCTCGTTCGACTGAGTTGCCCGATCAGGGCGTGGCCGTGGTGCCGAAGCCATCGACGGCCGAGCGTGCGCCATGAAAGGCATGCCATGCAAACCACAGGGAGGGGATCCGCACGCCCTCGGCGGCCGCGGCAGACGGCGGCGTGACGAGCCATGAGCCATCGGGCTGCAGGGTCGCCACGACCCGCTCCATCGTCGTGGGCTGTCCCGCTCCGGCGGGCGCCGGACTCGACACATCGAACATCGGCTTGCCTGCAAGCCAGTAACGCTCGTAGCTCGTGGCCTTGATGCGCTTGCGCATGGCGTCATCGGGCGTGGGCACGGTGGTCTCGGGATGGGCTGCGAGCCAGTCCTTCCAGGGCTCCAGGCGCACGCCAGCCATCGGCTGCAGCATGGTCCCCGCAAGCGGACCGCTCACGGCCCCAAGACCCAGTTGCGACCAGAGCGACGGTGTGTGACCCGGACCGCCTCGGTCATAGAGCAGCACGTTGCAATCGAGCACCAGTCCACTGATGCCGAACTCCACCGTCCTGCCGGCCACGCGTCGATCGAAGACGACGGCCGAGTCGCACAGCGGGCTGTAGGTGACAGCGATCGGGACGCCGCCGAGCGTGTCGTGAATGACCTCATGCACATTGAGCACGCTGAGCGGCCAGGCGCGAGACTCGCCACCGAGCGCCAGGCCGACGACGCGGTCGGTGCTGACCACGTACTTGGTTCGCTTCGTGACATTCCACTCGGCCATCGAGGCGCCGGGCATCGTGGTCGTGACGGTGAGCGGCTGCAGGAAATCGCGCGGATTTCCGCTGCCGCTGACGATGCCGGGTCCCGCGGCGAGCCCCGAAAGATCGAAGCCGTAGGTCGCGGGATCACGACCGTCGCCGAGCGGGCGCTCGCCCGCGAGCAGGCCTGCAAGCGCAAAGCCAAGCACAGCCATCGTGCCGATGGCGGCGAGCGCGATCGGCACGGCCAACCCCAAGCCGTCGCGGTGTGGTGCCGGCGCCTCAGGCATCGAGTGGTTGCCCCTTGGTGGGTTCTGGGATTGGCTCGAGCGGGACATTGGCGGCACCGCCGCGCAGCGAAGCCTCGATCGACACCGCGCCCCGATCGATGCACATGGCACCGAGCACGATGGGCAGGTAGGCAAGGCTTGCAAGGAAGAGCGTGCGTGCCCGGGCGTGGCTGCGCTCCTGCAGGAAGCGAAGGGACAGCAGCGCGAGCGCCGATCCAGCGAGCACGGCGAACAGCGCGAACACGAATCCCGCCGCGCCCACATGCACTCCAAGCAGCGCGATGGGAACCAGCAGCAGGCTGGTGGCCAGGCTTGCGGCTGCCGTGAGTGCACCATCGGGATCGCGCGAGGGCAGCATCGCGAACCCGCCGCGCTCGTAGTCGTCCCGGAGCATCCAGGCCAAGGCGAGGAAGTGGGGCATCTGCCACAGGAAGAGCACTGCGCCGATCACCCATGCCCCGGCCGTGAGCTCACCCGTCGCGGCCGCCCAGCCGATCATGGGTGGCAACGCACCGGTGACGGCACCCACGATCGTGTTCAGCGTGGTGTGGCGCTTGAGCGGGGTGTACACAGACGCGTAGAGCACGATGTTGCCGATGGCGAGACCCGCGGCAAGGAGGTTGACGAAGCTCGCGAGGATTGCAAAGCCGGCATAGCCGACGACGAGGGCGATGACCCACGCACTCACGCGTCGGACCCGGCCGGTCGGCAGTGGCCGCGCGGCGGTGCGTTGCATGAGAGCATCAGGGCCGGCCTCGAGCACC
>VGXJ01000207.1 GCA_016873375.1 Phycisphaerae bacterium | reverse complement strand
ATGAACTCGGCATCGAACCCGGCCAAGCCGTCGGCTTTCAGGTGCGCTTCGAGTCGAGCGCTTCGCCTCGATCCCGCCTCGTGGTTCTGACCGACGGCGTGCTCCTGGCCCAGCTCCGCGAGGATCCGCTGCTCCTTCGGCACGACGTGGTCATCGTCGACGAAGCCCATGAGCGGAGCCTGAACATCGATCTCCTGCTCGGAGCACTCCGCAAGATTGTCCGGCAACGGCCTGAATTCCGCGTCATCATCAGCAGTGCCACCCTCGACGCCGCCAGATTTGCGGCGCACTTCGATGGCGCCGAGATCATCGAGGTCGAGGGACGCACCCATCCTGTGGAGATCCGCTACGCACCGCCGGTGGCCGGCGCAGACAGCGACCTTGTGCAGGCCGCCAGCGACGCCGTCTCGGACTGTTTGGAGGAGGCGCGCGGCGATGGCCTTGTCTTCTTCTCGAGCGAGCGCGAGATCCACGAGTTCGTCGAAGCGGCTCGCGGACGCTTCCACGGCGTCGAAGTGCTCCCGCTCTACTCACGACTGCCCAGCGACCAGCAGGACCGCATCTTCGCACCTGGTGCGGCGCGTCGCATCATTGCCTGCACCAACATCGCAGAGACCAGCCTGACCGTGCCGCGGATCGGCTGGGTCGTCGACTCTGGCCTTGTGCGTCTGAGCCGCTACAGCCCGCGCAGTCGACTGCAGCGGCTTCCGATCGAGCCGATCTCCAGGGCCAGTGCCAGCCAGCGCGCAGGCCGTGCCGGGCGACTCTTTCCGGGGCTCTGCATCCGGCTCTTCAGCGAAGCTGATCATGATGTGCGCCCGGAGTTCACCGTGCCCGAGGTGCAGCGCGCCAACCTGAGCGGCGTCGTGCTGCAACTGTCCGCACTTGGGCTCGGTGCCGCCGAGCATTTCCCGTGGATCGATCCGCCCTCGCTGCGACTGGTGCGCGAAGCCCAAGAGACGCTCATCGAGCTTGGAGCCTTCACCAACGAACTGCGCCTGACCCGGCTCGGCCGTGACCTCGCTCAGTGGCCGCTCGATCCACGCATCGCGCGCACCATCCTGGCTGGCCACGCCAACACCTGCCTTGCTGAGGCGCTCGTCCTCGCCTCACGCATGGCGATTCAGGATCCCCGCGATCGACCCGCGGGCGCAACGGCGAGCGCCGACCTGGCCCATGCGCTGCTGCGTGATGAGCGCAGCGATGCCATGAGCACGCTCAAGCTCTGGCGAGCGTGGAAGGTCGCATGCACCGAGCTGGGCTCAAGCGCTCGACGGCGCTGGTGCTCTGAGCGGTTCCTGAGCCCCATGCGCATGCGGGAGTGGGATGAACTGCATGCTCAGCTGAAGCGCCTTGCCACCGAGAGGCTGATCGGCACGGTCCCGCCACTCGCGGAGGAGAGCGATCCCGAACGGGTCCACCGCACCATCCTCGCTGGCTTCGTCTCTCATGTGGCGCATCGCCAGGAAGATGGCACGTACCGCCTGCCCAGCGGCCAGACGGCGGAGTTGCATCCATCGAGCGCACTCGCCAAGGCACAGGCCCGGTGGATCGTGGCAGTCGAGGTGGTCGAGACGGCCCGACGCTGGCTGCGCGACGCGTCCCGCATCAGGCCGGAGTGGGTCGAGGCCGCGGCGCCGCACATGGTCGAGCACTCCGTCAGCGAACCGCACTGGCGCATCGAGACTGGGCACGTTGCCGCGTGGGAGCGAGCGACGATGGGTGAACTCACGTTGATCCCCCGGCGCCGCGTGCCGTTCGGCCCGATTGACCCCGCGGGTGCGCGGCAGGTCTTCATCCAGAGCGCCCTGATCGACGGCGAGTTGCCGGGAGGCTGCGCCGTCATCACCGACAACATCGTGCTGCGCGAACGGCTGCTCGCCCGGCAGGAGCGCGAGCGACGACATGATCTGGTGGCTGGCCGCGACGGCGAATTCGCGTTCTATGACGCCCGTCTGCCAGCCGAGCTGCACGCCTGGCCCAGCTTCCGCTCATGGCTGCGTGACCAGCGGCACGCCATCAGCCTGCGCATGACGGAGCGTGACCTGCTCGCCGATCCCGAGCGAGCGCAGGAAACGAGCGCGTACCCCGACGCGCTCGATGACCACGGTCTGCACATTCCGCTGCAGTACCACCACGAGCCCGGAGCCTCGAACGACGGCATCGAAGCGCAGCTGCCGTTGGCGGTACTCGGACTCGCCGATCCGGAGGCCTACGACTGGCTGGTGCCGGGACGGCATGACGAGCTCATCGAAGCGCTGATCCGAACGCTGCCCAAGCGGATTCGAACGCGGTGCATTCCCGCGGCAGATGTGGCGCGCGAAGCGGCCGCGGACCTCGCGGATCGCACGGGATCACTGAGGGGTCGTCTCTCCGCATGGCTCTCGACCTACACCGGTCTTGCCGTGCAGCCGACCGATCTTGCCCTGAACGCCCTCGAGCCCCATCTGCGTATCGCATTCATGGTCCGCGGGCCCACTGGAATCATCGACCGCTCACGCGACCTGCGCACGCTGCAGGCCAAGCACCACCGTCTGGCGCGATCGGCTTGGCACGAGGCGTCCATGCACGCCGTGGGCTGGGAACCATGGATCGGCCGTTCCTCCAATGACTGGCCGTGGCCGGAACTGCCAGCGTCGATCGAGCTCGACCTTGCCGGGCACGCAGTGACGGGTTACCCCGCGCTGCAGGCGACGGCAGGAGGCGCCACCCTCCTCATCGAGTCCGATGCCGCGCGGTCGCAGGTCATGCATGTCACCGCTGTGCGGGAACTCGTGTTCGATGCGCTTGAGCCGCGCTTGGCGGAGCAGATCCGCCATCATCCGTCGTTCCTCGAAGCCTGCACGGCGGGGGGGCACCGCTTGCTCGAGCCGCATGTGGTCGCTGAAGTGAGCCGACTCGCGATCCTCAAGGGCGCTCCACACGATGGGCTGCCGCGAGATCGCGCTGCCTTCCACGCCTGCGTGGCTGCGATCGGCGAACGGGCGTGGGCCTTCGTCCATGAAGCGCTCCCGCTGGCGATCGCGGTCTGGCGGATCGACCAGCGCATCACCCGCATGCTTGATGCGCCTGCACCCGCAGCCTGGCAACGGTCGATCGACGATGTCCGTGCGATGCATGCTCGCGTCCTGCCCGCGGACGCCGCCCGCACGCTGGATTGGCGCGCATGGGAATCGCTTCCGCGGCAACTCGCGGCGCTCGAGGCGCGCCTGCAGCGCATCGAGGACCGAGGTGCGGCCCGCGACGAAGCCAACCTCGAGCGCGTCCTCGCCTGGCGTGCTCGCGCGCTCGAAGCTTCATCCGGGCACCTTGGAGTTTCAGGCGCAGCGACATTCTGCGCCACCGAACTCGAGTGGGAACTCAGCGTGTTCGCGCAGGATCACTCCGCATCAGGGAACTCCGAACAGCGGCTTGAGCGATTGTGGGAAGACCTCGGCCGGACTCAGGCGCCAGCGCGCAGCCGCGCCGCAGTGGCCTCGAGCCACGAGCGCTCAGGCCAAGCGTAGAAGCGGAACTTCTCCGCAATCCCGAGCTCTTCGTTGTAGAGCATCGCACGCTCGGGCCCGAGTCGCGATGCGGCCGGCGAGTCAACCATGGTGCTCGAGTCCGTGGCGCTCATCTGGAAGAGCACGCGATTGTCGAATTCGCGCAGGCCGTTGCGATCGAGGACGCGCCCCATGTTCGTCGCCGTATCCACCGTCGCCAGCACATGCACGCCGACCGACGGGCCCTCTCGGGCGAGTGCGATGAAGAGCTTGTCCGGCGTGGGTGGACCGTCGCCGCCGCCGAAACCATAGTCATCTTCGTTGCGCCGCAAGGCACGCATGCGGTGCAACCCATGCGCGATGAGCAGGATCGTGGCGCCATCCGACGCACCGGATTCCTGTCGGCTCGCGACC
>VGXJ01000206.1 GCA_016873375.1 Phycisphaerae bacterium | reverse complement strand
AAAGTTGGTTTGAGTAGCCAGAATAGATCTTGCCTTCCGGGTAATTCGGGTGGTTGGTGATGACTGTGACATCATGTCCTGCAGCAGCCCAAATCCGTGCACGCTCTGCAATGTGGTGTGCGGGCGGTGGGGGTTCAGGGCGGAAATAGTCTGTGAAGAAGTGGATCCGCATTTCAGAGTATGCCTTCAAGAAGTCGGCACTCTAAGACCTTCACAATCCTCTCTCCCGCATGGCCATCCCACAGCGGCGGGATGCTGCCTCTCTTCCACTGCCCCGCGAGAAGTCGTTCGACTGCCGGCTGCAATGCTCTCGGATCAACGCCGAGAAGCTCGTTGGTGCCGAGTGTGACAGTTTCCGGGCGCTCGGTGGTCGTTCGCAGGGTCATGCACGGCACTCCCATCACGGTCGTCTCCTCCGTGATACCCCCCGAGTCGGTGATCACGCCCTTGGAATGCTTCACAAGGAAGTTGAACTCGAGGTAGGGCTGCGGATCGACGAGCAAGAGGTTCGGCGGCAACGCGCCGAGGTCGCGAATGGTCTTTGCGGTGCGCGGGTGGACGGGGAAGACGACCTTCATGCCACGTACCGCCTCGGCAATCGCACGGAGAAGTTCGGCGAAGGTGCCGCCACGGTCCACGTTTGCGGGTCGGTGCAATGTCGTGACGAAGTAATCGCCGGATTCAAGCCCCAGATCGGACCAGAAGCGCGGCTTCGTGAATCGATGCTGGTTCGCCAGCAGCGTGTCGATCATCGTGTTGCCGACAAAGTGGATGCGATCCTCGGATACGCCGCTGCGGCGCAAGTTCTGGTTCGCGACCTCGCTGGTCGTGAAGAACAAGTTGGTGATCGAGTCGGTCACCATGCGGTTGATTTCCTCCGGCATACTCCAGTCACCGCTGCGGATGCCGGCCTCGACGTGGGCCACCGGAACGCAGAGCTTCTGCGCCGCGATGGCGCACGCCATCGTGCTCGTCACGTCGCCCACCACGAGACACAGCGCGCTGCGCGATTCCAGGAGCAGAGCTTCGTAGCGGGACATAATCAAGCCAGTCTGCTCGGCCTGCGAACCTGAGCCGACCTCCAGATTGCAGTGCGGCTTGGGAATTCCCAGCTGCGTGAAGAAGTCCCCGGACATCTTCGAGTCGTAGTGCTGACCGGTGTGCACGAGCCGATACGCGAGCGGTGCCCCCGCCGCCATGCGGGCTTCCATCGCGCGGATGATCGGCGCGATCTTCATGAAGTTCGGACGGGCTCCGGCGATGATGTCGATGCATGCGTGAGATGTCAAGGTGCTCAGTCCCTTCGCGCGATCGTTCGATACACTAGCGAAAGTAAGAAACAACTGCTTGTCCGGAAGGGGGCCGTCGTCGTCTCGGAAGTTCCCGCACCGACCGTGGGCGCACGCAACATCCTCGTGCGCCTGAGCCACTCCTGCGTTTCGATCGGTACGGAGGTCGCAGGTGTGCGCATGAGCGCGATGCCGCTCTGGAAGCGTGTGCTGAAGCAGCCACACCACGCGAAGAAGGTCGTGCAACTGATGCGCGACCAAGGGGCCAAGCGCGTCTGGGATCGCGTGACTGGGATGCTCGCTGCAGGCACGCCCACGGGTTACTCCGCGGCGGGAGAAGTGGTTGCAGTTGGTGATCAGGTCGATGGATTCGCCGTCGGGGATTTGGTTGCCTGCGCTGGCGCGGGTATCGCAAACCATGCCGAGTACATCGACGTACCTGTCAATCTGGCGGTCCGCATCCCGTCAGGGCTCGAGACGGAGCATGCCTGCACGGTCACTCTGGGCGCCATCGCGATGCAGGGTGTGCGACGCGCGACCCCGACACTCGGCGAGACCTTCGTCGTGGTTGGCATGGGCATCCTCGGGCAGATCACCGACCAGCTGCTGCGGGCCCACGGGTGCCGCGTGATCGGTACGGACCTCGATGCCGAGCGGATCACGATCGCGCGTGGCTGCGGCATGCAGCACGGCCTCACCTCCGCCGACGGCGACATCGCGGAAGCAGTGCGCCGCATCACCGATGGATACGGAGCCGACGGCGTGATCGTGACGGCCGCGGCTTCGGAGAACCACGAGATCATGGCAGTGGCTATGCGCTGCTGCCGCCGCAAGGGCCGCGTCGTGATCGTCGGGGACGTCGGGCTGAACCTGCAGCGGCATGAGTTCTTCAGTAAGGAAGTCGATGTGCTGATCTCTGCGTCCTACGGACCGGGGCGTTACGACCCCGTCTACGAGGTCGAAGGCCAGGACTATCCCTTGCCGTACGTCCGCTGGACTGAAAACCGCAACATGGAGGAGTACCTGCGGCTGATGGCAGATGGCCGCGTGCGGCTCGATGCGATGCAGCCGAAGGTATATGGGCTCGAGCAGGCCCCCGAGGCCTATCAGGCGCTGAGCGCACCGGGCAAGAAGCCCATGCTTGTGGTGCTTGCGTATCCACGCGGCAACGAGACACCGGTTCGCACGCTGCGCGTGGCGGGTGCTACCGCGTCGCGAAGCGGCACCATCGGCGTCGCCATCGTCGGCGCAGGCGGCTTCGCCCAGGGCATGCACCTGCCGAACCTTGCGAAGATGAAGGGCGACTTTCAGGTCCGGACCATCTGCAGCCGCACCGGTGCCAATGCGCTTGCCGCCGCGAAGCAGCACGGTGTCGCGAAGGCAACCACCGACTTCAACGAAGTCCTCGCCGACCGCGATGTGGACCTGGTGATCCTCTGCACTCGGCATGACCTGCACGGACGGATGGCACTGGAGGCGCTGCGCGCCGGGAAGCACGTGCTGTGCGAGAAGCCGCTCGCGCTGCTGGACCAGGAGCTCGACGCCATCGCCGACTTCTACGCGGGATCATCGACTGGCAAGCCGGTGCTGATGGTGGGATTCAATCGCCGCTGGTCGCCGGCCTTCCGCCGCATGAAGGAGATGCTGGGCGGACGAAGCTCGCCGCTGGTGGCCCACTACACCATGAACGCCGGCTACATCCCGCTCGATCATTGGGTACACGGCGCCGAGGGCGGCGGCCGCAATGTTGGCGAGGCCTGCCACATCTATGACCTGTTCCACGCACTCACCGGATCGCACTGCGTGGACGTGCAAATGTCGGGAGTCACGCCCCGTGGCCGGCAATGGGCACGCAACGACAATTTCTCCGCGACGATCACCTTCGCGGACGGCTCGGTGTGCTCGCTCCTTTACACCTCCATGGGTTCGAAGCAGTACCCGAAGGAACGGATGGAGGTCTTCAGCGACGGCCGCGTGTTCATGCTCGACGATTACAAGTCGCTGACGGTGACGGGCGGCGGCAAGGGCTGGAGTAGTGTGACACAGGACAAGGGACAGGCCGAGGAACTCGCCGCGCTGGCGCGGATGATTCGCGAGGGTGCGCCTGAGGGCTTCATCGCGGAGCAGATCGAGGTCTCGCGCATGACGTTGGAGTCGGAACGACGCCTCATGCAGCGGGCGACCCCTGATGGCTGAGCCCTCAACGCCGCAGGCCGACGAAGACACCCTCGCCCGGCGAGAGGCGTAGAAGCAGTGGGAGGCCAATCCCTGTGGTGCATCGACCGTGCGGGGGGTCGAGCCGGAGTCGTTGGAGTGGTTCCGCGAGGCGCGGCGCGTCCGGTACGACGAGTATGCGCCCTGGCTGCGGGCCACTACGGGCATCGAGCATGTCCGCGATAAAGACGTGCTCGAGATCGGCGTGGGCCTTGGCTCCGACCACTTCACGCTGGCATCAGGCGGAAATCGCATGACGGCGTTGGACCTAAGCCGCGAGCATCTTCGCTTGACCCAGCGGCACCTGTCGCTCGAGGGATTCTCGACCACCGCGGTGCACGGTGACATGGAGCGGATGCCGTTCGCCGATGCGTCCTTCGATGTGGTCTATTCGTTTG
>VGXJ01000205.1 GCA_016873375.1 Phycisphaerae bacterium | reverse complement strand
CTTCAGCGTCGACAGTTGCGCGGCACCGATCGCGCACCTTGAAGAATCAAGCGATGCCGCTGCGGTGCCCGATGGCGCCTTGTGGGACGACACTTGGCTGGGTTGATGCCCGGCCGCTGACGAGGAGTACGACATGCCGACCGACCTTCCCAGTGGACGCGAGCGACCCAGGTTCAGCGGACTGCCGACATTCATGCGTCTGCCTGAACTGGATCGCGTACGCGCCGAGCACCAGCCGGTCGAGTGGTGCATCTACGGCGTTCCCTTCGATGGAGGCACGACCTACCACCCGGGCGCTCGCTTCGGCCCGCGTGCGGTGCGTGATGCGAGCCAGTATGTGAAGCCGTGCAGCCCCGAGCTGGGCATCGATCTGGCGCAGCGCTTCAGCATGGCCGACGCAGGTGACAGCCCGGTGGCGCCGTACTCGTGCGCCGACAATGTGGGCCTTGTGCAGGACTTTGCGAGCGGGCTGGGTGATCCCGACCTCACTCGGCTCCTGGCGATCGGGGGCGATCATTCCATTGCACTGGCGAATCTGCGCGTGGCCTGGCAGCGCGCGGGCCGGCCGTCGAGCGGGCTGCCGCTCATCCACATCGATGCGCACCTCGACACCGTTGACGTCGTCTGGGGCGAGCGTTTCGGGCACGGGAGCTTCCTGATCCGTGCCATCGAGGAAGGGGTGGTCGATCCGAAGCGCACGCTGTCGCTGGGCGTGCGCGGTCCGCTGAATACGCTGAAGGACCTCGACTTCGGTCGCGAGGCGGCGATCACCGTCGTGGGCATGTCGCGCTGGGTCGAGGACCGCGCATCGGTCGCATCGATCATTCAGGAGTTCCGGGCGCGGCTCGGCGACGATGAGTGCTACCTGACGCTGGACATCGATGCGTGCGATCCATCGTGCGCGCCCGGCACGGGGACGCCGGTGAGCGGTGGGTTCAGCGCGGCCGAGCTCTTCCTGGCGCTGCGTTGGTTGGCGGGCATCCGGCTCGCCGGGGCCGACGTGGTCGAGGTTTGCCCATCACGCGATCCCCAGGGGATCACCGCGTTGCTTGCGGCGCAGGCTGCCTTCCAGATCCTGTGCATCGACGCCGCGGCGCACCCGGACTGATGGTCCGGCTGCGGCCACGAACGCGCTGATCGTTCAGGCCGTGCCGAGCCGCTCGTCGAGCCAGGTCGGGACCTGGTCGAGCGCCACGCGCTCCTGCTGCAGCGTGTCGCGGTGGCGCACGGTGACCGAGCCGGTCGACGCCGTGTCGCCGTCGATCGTGAAGCAAAACGGGGTGCCGGCCTCGTCCATGCGGGCGTAGCGCTTGCCGATCGATTGCTTCTCGTCGAACTCGATCGTGTGCTTGCGCCGGAGCTCGCGATAGAGCTTCTCGGCGATCTCGGGCTGGCCATCCTTGGCGGTCAGGGGATAGACCGCCGCCTTGATCGGTGCCATGCGTGGGTGGAACCGCATGACGACGCCGCTGGGTCGAGCGGGATCCGGCGTGTACGCCTCGCACAGGAGCGCGAGCGCTCCGCGGTCGGCGCCGGCGCTCGGCTCGACGACGTGCGGGAAGTAGCGCTCGTTGCGGGCCTGGTCGAAGTAGCGCATCTTCTCGCCCTTGCCGCAGTGGTTGGCGTGCTGCGTGAGATCGAAGTCGGCGCGGTGCGCCACGCCTTCGAGCTCGCCGTAGCCGGGCGAGGTGAAGGGGAAGCGGTACTCGATGTCGCTCGTGCCGGCGCCGTTCTTGGCGTAGTGCGCGAGTTCGTCGCGGTCGTGCTCGCGCAGCTGCAGGTTCGCGCTGGTGAGCCCGATCGACTGCCACCAGCCGAAGCGCCAGTCGCGCCACCAGCGGTACCACTCGACTGCGCTCGAGGGATGGATGAAGAACTCGATCTCCATCTGCTCGAACTCGCGGCTTCGGAAGGTGAAGTTGCGCGGGGTGACTTCGTTGCGGAAGGCCTTGCCGACCTGCGCGATGCCGAAGGGGATCTTCACGCGGCTCGTGTCAACGACATTCCAGAAGTTCGCGAAGATGCCCTGGGCGGTCTCGGGCCGCAGGTAGGCCATGGAGTCGTCATCCTGCAGCGCGCCGCAGTGGGTCTTGAACATCAGGTTGAACTGCCGGGGCTCGGTGAGGGAGCCGGGCTCGCTGGCGGCGGGGCCGAGGCAGCGGCTGCGCTCGTCCGCGGAGATGGTGGTGAACGGGCGCAGTACATGGTCAGCCCCGGGCGCATCGATGCGCTCGTACTTGCAGAGCGCCTTGGTCGCGCGGGTGCGGGCATCATCGTCGCCTTCGACGAACGCCCAGAGGCGGGCATCGGCGGCCATTCGGCCCAGCACGACGAGGTGGTCGGCTCGGTAGCGCTGCTTGGATTCCCGGCAGTCGACCATGGGGTCGTTGAACCCACCTGCGTGGCCGGAGGCGACCCAGGTCTTCGGGTTCATGATGATCGTGCAATCCACGCCGACGATGTCGACTGGATCGCCATCAGGCCCGAGCAGTTCGCGCTCGACGACATCGCTCCACCAGGCATTCTTCAGGTTGCGCTTGAGGGCGGTGCCGAGCGGGCCGTAATCCCAGAACCCGTTGATCCCGCCGTAGATCTCGCTGGACTGGAAGATGAAGCCGCGGCGCCGGCAGAGGGCCACGATGTCGTCCATTGTCTTGGGGCTGTCGCTCATGGAATGCAGGATGCTAACGGCACGACCCGCAGCGGGATGGCCATGGCGAGCATGCGGGCGCGTCTTCGACCGGCTCGGTCAGCGATCAGGTCGCGGCAGTTCGATGAGCTTCAGGAACTCGGCGCGCGTGGCAGCACTCTCGAGGAACTCGCCGAAGAGCTTGCTGGTCGTGGTCCATGCGCCGGGCTGGTGCACGCCGCGGTAGCACATGCAGAAGTGGCGTGCCTGCACAACAACCGCGACGCCACGGGGCTTGAGATGCTGCTCGAGCGCGTTGGCAATCTGCGCCGTCAGTTTCTCCTGCACCTGCAGCCTCTTGGAGTAGATCTCGACGAGCTTCGCGAGCTTGGAGAGCCCGACCACCTTGCCGTCGGGGATGTAGGCCACGTGGGCCTTGCCGATGAACGGCACCATGTGGTGCTCACAGTGGCTGTGCACATCGATGTCCGAGAGCAGCACCATCTGGTCGTAGCCCTCGATCTCGGTGAAGGTCTTGGACAGCACATCCTCCGGGCGCATTGCGTATCCCTGAAAGTGCTCGTACATCGCCTTGACGACGCGCTTGGGGGTTTCGAGCAGGCCCTCGCGCTCAGGATCATCCCCGATGAAGCCAAGCAGCGACTTCACATGGGCCATGGCTTCCTTGACGCGCGGGTCGTTGAGGTCCGGATCCTTCATGGGACGGGGATCATAGGCGGTTGCCGTCGCAGCCGCGTGGTAGCGTCCGGGCATGACTGGGCTTGCGCGTTACGCGCGTTGGGGCATCGTGATCGTGGTCTTGGTCGCCGTCGCGGGTGCGGGGGCCGTGCTGGCGCTCGATTCGATCGTAGTGGCGGGCGTGCGTGCTGCGGGACCGCGACTCCTGGGCGTCGAGGTCGCCTTGTCGTCGGCCTCGATCGGCATCATCCGCTCGAGCACAAGCCTTGATGGACTCGAGGTGGGCAATCCAGCAGGCTTCTCGCCTGAGCCGTGCTTGGTGCTGAAGCGGCTGGAGATCGAAGCGGGTGCGCTCGCGGCGCTCAGCCAGGACATCATCATCCCGACGATGCTGATTGATGGATTGGTGCTGAGGCTCGAGAAGAAGGACGGCGTCATCAATGTGCAGCAGGTCGTCGATCAGGCTTCGAAGGCAATGGGGGGCAGCGAGTCGTCCACCGCGCCGAAGCCGGCGAATGGAACCGGCACCAAGATCACCATTTGTCAACTCACGCTGCGCAACGTGCGGCTGATCGCCAGCGGCGATGTG
>VGXJ01000204.1 GCA_016873375.1 Phycisphaerae bacterium | reverse complement strand
CTCAGCGCGACCATGTCGGCAAGGCCCGCGACGGCATCAAGCGTGGCAAGGTCCGCGGCGGTCAGCGATGGAATCGGCATGTCGCTGTCAGGGACGTTCACGCCCTTGCGATCCTTGAGCGGCCACGAACCGCTGCGTACCCGCTCGATGACCACATCCGCGCCTTCGGGTGAGGAGCACACGCACCTGCCGCGGATATTGCCGTCGTCGATCAGGACGCGATGACCGGCCTTGAGCGCACCGAGCAGTTCCTGCGGAGTGACGGCAATGCGGTGTGGCGTGGGCAGCGAGCCATCGGCTGCGCGGGCGGCAGCCGTCGAGATGGCATCGTCGGCATGCAGCCAGAGACGGTCGCCCGGCCGGATCTCGATGGGGCCTTGGCTGCAGAGGCCGGTGCGGACCTTGGGGCCGGCCAGATCGACGCACAGTCGGATGGTTCGGCCGGCTCGCGCAGCAGCTGCACGCAAGGCCGCAGCATTCGCGCACCACTGCTCAGGGTTGCCATGCGCAGCATTGATGCGCGCGACATCCATGCCGGCCTCGATGAGCCGATCGGCGAGCGTGGGATCCTCGGCCAGCGCTGGCGGCAGGCTCACCATGATGCGCGTGCCTTTGGGATGGGCCGACCCGAGCAGTTCATCGGCATGCTGCTCAAGTGCGGCGACGCCGGCGTCCATGGCGGCAGCGGGTGATTCGTCGCTCCACGCCCCACCATTCATCGCCACGAGCGCAGCATGCACTGCGCGCAGCGTGGGCTCGACATGTGCTTCGCGCCGGGAGAGCGAACTCAGGCCCAGCCGAACCAGATCGCCCTGCAGCCCGGCAGGCAGTGCTCGTCGCAGGTCGGCATACTGCACGAGGTTGGTGGCACTCATGGTCCAACCGGGCCCCACGCACCCAATGGATCGCTGTTCGCGCGCCACAGTTGCCGCCATCGACGCGAGCAGCGAATTGACCGAAGCAAGGATTGTTGGAACCGACTGCATGCGCGAACGCTACCCGAGGCCATCGGCAGCCATGACCAAGTGGCAGTGAGCCGAATTCGGCACGATGTGGGATCGATCCGATCGATCTCCCCAGCACCGTATAGTTCGGCAATGCCGCGCGATTCCCTCATGGCTCTCCTGGTGCTGGGCCTCCTCACGAAGGCAGCGCTCGCGCAGGACACCAACATCATCGAGGGTCCGATCGATGAGCAGGAAGCAGCCGCGATCGGCCGTGGCTCCACGTTCCTCGTTGGCGGCGGCGTGCTCTGGCAGGCCCCGGCCACCTTCAGCGGTGGCGGCGATCTGTCGATCCTGCGTGGGTACGGAGCCGTGGATGTCAGCACGCCTGTCGATCGTGGCATGGCCGTCAGTGCCGGCATCGAGTGGGATGGAAACTGGTACGACTTTGGTCAAGGCACGCCATTGGGCAATGCGATCGGTGGCGCGGATCCATGGGACACGATCGTGAATGCATCGACCAATGTGGGCACCACGATCCGCGTGGACTCCCGCTGGACGGTCTTGCTCCAAGGGTTCGTCAGCACCAACGGCGAGCATGGAGCGGACTTCAGCGACACGATCACCGGAGGTGGCTTCGGAGCGTTCTCCTACCGCATGGGACCTGACTTCAACCTGGGGCTCGGCGTGATCGGCAGTTCGCGCATCGAGGATGACCCGCTGATCGTGCCAGTGATCCTGATTGACTGGGAACTCGAACAGGGGATCCGACTCACCAATGTCGATGCCCCGCAGGCGTTCCCGACAGGACCGGGCATCGAGCTCGTGTTCGATGTGAGCAAGGAGTGCCACCTAGCCTTTGGGGGCCGCTGGTCCTACCAGCGATTCCGGCTCGACGATGACGGCCCTGCCGCCCGCAGCGACGGCGTCGGCGAGGACCAGTCGATCCCGCTGTGGGTCCGCAGCGGCTGGCGGCATGGTGCGGCCCGCATGGATGTCGTCTTCGGGTTCAACGCGATGCAGGAGCTCACGATTTCCGACAGCTCGGGGGATCGGCTGGCGTCCGCTGACATGAACCCGGCCATCCTGCTCGGTGCGTTCTTCTCGGTCGACTTCTGACTCGATTCTGGCCCGTTGTGCTGGGCTTCAGGTGACCGCTGGTGCCTCGCTCAGCGTCACGCCCGCAGCCGTGCCGAGCGCGTAGGTGAACCCAGGTTGGAGCGCGGCGGCAGCGTGAGCACCGTCTTTCGCAAGGACGATCAGCCCAACCTGGACATTCGCCGCCAGTGGTCCCGCTTCGACCAGTCGGTGCAGTGCATCGCGGCAGGCTTCGGTGGCGCTCGCTCCTGAACGCAACCGCTCGACGGCAATGCACGAGGTGAGCTTGCGCATCACCACTTCACCCAGCCCGGTGCAGACGGCGGCGCCTGCCTTGGGATCCACGAAGAGCCCCGCGCCGACCAGTGGTGAATCGCCGACGCGACCGTGCATCTTCCACGCGAGTCCGCTGGTGGTGCAGCTGGCCGCCATGCGGCCGTGGGCATCCCGCACCACCATGCCGATCGTGTCGTGATTCTCGGAGTTGGCACGGGGGCTGTACTGGCGCTCACGAAGCCACTCGCGCCAGGCGCGCTCCTGCTCGGGGTCCAGCGGTCTAGACCCAGTGTGGAGCCCTTCGCCGCGGGCGAAGGCTTCGGCTCCCGGACCCACGAGCAATGCATGTGGCGTGTGGTCCATGACGCGGCGTGCCAACGCAATCGGATGCGCCACGCCTCGCACGCATGCAACGGCGCCCGAGCGCCCCGTGTCGTCCATGATGGCGGCATCGAGCGTGACGATGCCGTCACGGTCCGGCCAGCCCTGCAAGCCGACGGATCGATCGGGGCACTCCGACTCGACCACCATCACGCCGCGTTCAGCAGCATCGAGCGCGCTGTGTCCTGCGGCAAGTTCAGCGAGGGCCCGTTCGGTGGCGGGCTTTCCGTGGTTCCAGGTCGCGAGCACGATGGGGGCATCGATCATGGGCATGGCTCCGGAAGTTCTGGTAGCTCCAGGCGTGAGGTGTTGGGTGGTGCATCCGACCAGCAGGGTCGATCCGGCAACGAGCCGCACTGCATCGCGGCGGGTCAAGAAGGCTGGCGTCGGACCCGATTTTGGAATCGGTCCCGAAACCAGATTCGACGCTCGTATCAACCTCGGCATCGATGCTCGCATCGAAGGGGTCCTCATCGAGCGGGTCGATCAAGCCCTTCAGGCGGCATGGCAATCGCGTCGGCGATGAACACCATGCGTGTACGAGGCTCGGTGATGCGGGCAATGTCTTCGGCGCTCGCGCCCGCATCCTCGGCGATGTGCCGCAGCGTGTCGACCGATTGTTCGCGGGCCACAGCTCGGCCATAGGCTCGAGCTTGAACGCCCTTGGCGTTGCGCGGCACAAAGAACTCATGGTCGCGCGTCATCACGAGCAGCGGTTCGCCTGAAGTCTTCATCTCGACCCAGCATCCCATGGTCAGGCAGACCTTCGACAGTTCGCCCTCGATCACGACCTGCATGGCACCATCCTGCCCAGCTTCACCGCGCATGACCTGGTCTGCCGTCATGCGAGGCCACGCAGCCATCGCATCGATCGATGCCTGAGTCTGCAGTGAATAGGTGTTCCAGCGCTGGTGGTCCGACGGTGCCGGCTCGTGCAGCGAGGTCCTGTGGCTGATGCAACCCGCCGCGACGGTGAGCGTCATGACGGTCAGGATCGCCCCTGCGAGGCTGGCAGTCGGCGCGGTGCGTTGGTGGTTTCGGAGATGCATGGCTCGATCCTATCGGTCCGCAAGGGGGCCATAAACAAACCTACGGGCATTGCGGCAGGTTGACTGGCGAGCCAGGGGTGTTCGGTCGACGAAACAGGACCATGCGCTCCCTCGGTTCCATGCTCGGGTCGGCTGCCTTCGCCATCGGCGTGGCGGCGTGGATGCGCGTGGGG
>VGXJ01000203.1 GCA_016873375.1 Phycisphaerae bacterium | reverse complement strand
TCGTGGCGAACCCGCGCCACGCACGCCGGGGTCTGCGCCTTCGTCGATTGGATCGAGGCGAACCCCAACGCCGACTACGAGGCTTTCCCGGGTCCGATTGAGCTCGCTGAACCCGAGCAGGGGCTCTTCGGCGCGCTTGACGACACATGACCCGCTCGATTACTGCAGGTTTGTCATCCCGATCCTGCGGTCGGCCTTGGCGCGGGCCGGATGTTGCGCCACACTTCCACGATGCTCATGGTCATGCCGGTCCTGTTCGCCGTGATGTCCGGTTGGAGCACATCTGCCTCCGCCCCGACGCTCCTCGCCGGAGGCACCGGCGATCAGGTGCAACCCAAGCTCGCATGGGACGGTCGCGGCCTGCTGGCCTTGAGCTGGTACGACGCCCCGTCGGGCTATGACGTGTTGGTGCGCCAACTCACGACGGACGGCGACTTCACCTGGCCCGCCGCCACCGTAGCGATGAACAATTCGTTCAGCAGCACGCAGGACTACCAGCTCTTCCGTGGTGCGCCCTGGGCGGTGGCGAGCCAGCAAGGGGGAAGCTCACCCGTGGCTGCGGTCGCGTCGCTCAGCGGAAATGGCACGCTCGCGTGGTCCAGGACCGTCAGCGCATCGTCGGCCAGCGTGCCCAAGGGAACCCAGGCTGATGATGGATTCCTCTGGAGCGCGTGGGTCGAGGGGTCAAACACGCGCGTGCAGCGGCTCGCGCAGGCCGATGGTGGCTTCACCTTCTCGGCCCCGATCCAGATCGGAACCACCGGATCGACCTTTGCAGCTGACATCGAACCGTCACTTTCAGATTCTGGTGTGGTCGTGTCCACGGTGCGTTACTCAACCTTCAGCGGCCCCAAGGTGCTCTGGGCAAACCTCATCAACCCGGATGGATCACAACCGTGGGGAACGTCAGGGAAGCAGGTGTTCTCAACCGGAAGCCTGCAGTTCGGGAACTTTCCCGAGTTCCGGCGTGTGCCTTCGGCCGGCCATCTCTTTGCGTACTACAAGACCTCGCCACTGCAGTCCTATGTGCAGGTGCTTGATGCGCAAGGCAATCGCCTCTTCGGGACCGAGGGGTTTGGCGTGACGGCGGACACCGCACGTGAGCGCACCAATCCCGCGGCCGTGTCGGATGGGACCTACGTCTATGTGTGTTGGATCGAGCACACGCCCAACTCAAGCATCTACGGGGTGTACGGGCAGTGCTTCGATGTAGCAACCGGCACGCGGCAGTGGGGCGCAGCGGGCTTGCCGCTCGCCGCACTCGAGACGGTCTACTCCTACTCAGGCGCCGTGGCGCACCTTCGCCCGGAAGGCGTGGTGTTCGGCTGGGTCCGCTCGACGGCGTTCGGTCAGGACACCGTGGAGGCGATGTGCGTGAACTCAGCTGGTACGACTGTGTGGAACCGACGCCCCGTCGCGACCAACATGAGCCCAAAGGGAAGGATGCAAGCCCACGGGGTGCCTTATGGCACGGTTCTTCTCTGGGAGGATGGCGTCACGCAGGGCTCCTCGGACATCCGCGGCATGCGCATCGGTTCGGATGGATCGCTCGGCCCTGCGCTGCGTCCGTCGGCTGATCTGAATGGCGATGGAACGATCGATGGTGCTGACCTTGGCGCCTTGTTGACGGCATGGTCTGGAGAACCGGTCGAATCGCCGGCCGATCTCAATGCTGATGGTGGCGTTGACGGTGCTGATCTGGGGTTGCTGATCTCTTTGTGGGGCCCGGGCTAAACTGCGCTCGTCGATTCTGCGGATCACTCCAGCAGTTCATCGCGGGTCCATCCAAGTGCCCAACCAGCAACTTCGTACCGACCTCAATTTCATCGTACTGGCCTCGATCGCTGGACGACTAGCCTCATTTGTCCAACAGATCGTGCTGGCAAGCGTGCTGGTCGATGAGGACTACGGCATTGCCGCTGCTGCACTTGGGGTCTTTTCACTGACCGCGGTGCTTCGCAACGGGGGCGGTTGGATGGCGCTTGGATCGTTGAGGAGCGAAGAGTTCGAGACGCAAGGAGGTCCCACCTTCTGGGCCTGTCTCTTCGTGTGCATGCTCGGCGCGATCATCACCCTGATCTCGGCGCCTGTTGCATCCCAGCATTACGCCAACGATGCTGTGGGCTGGGTGATGGTGATCTATGCGGCTCAGCTTCTCGCGAGCGGATTTGAACAGTACAGCCGTGCCAAGATCCGGGCCGCGATGAGGCTGCGTGCGCTCTCGATCCTTCTCTCAGCAAGTTCCCTCGTCCAATGTGGGGCCTCCATCGGCCTGGCCTTCGGGGGCGCGGGCGTCCTGGCCCTTGCGTTGCCGATGCTCATCGGAACTGTTCTTGACGCTGTCGTATGCCAGTCGATCGCCGGATTGGGTCCTGGGGCGTACCGATTCCGGATGAGTGAGGTCGTCAGTGCATTTCGTGCTTTGGTTCCGATCTTCGTGTTGTCGGTCCTCACGTCGATCAACCTAGGAATGGACTACCTGATCGCTTCGAATCTGCTTGGTACTGCGGCTCTCGGCATTTACGCGTTCGCCTACAAGATCGCAAGTCAGCCATACATCCTGCTGACCATGTCCTTGCAACGCGTACTGGTCTCGGCGTCCTTGATCGCCTCCGATCACTGGCAAGTCCGGAACCGCTGGCTCTCTGGCATGGCGACCACAGTCTTCTTCGCCGTGCCTGCGGTGTGCACGGCAGTTGCCTTGGTGTTCCCGTGGCTGGAGAACATGATTTGGAATGGAAAGTGGCAGGATGCGAACTTTTTGGTCGTGACGCTCAGCTTGGGATTGTCGGGGCCGGTAGCGCTTGGCATTCTCGTGACGCCCATGCTGGCGGAGCGTCGATACATGGTCGTGCTGGTGACGGAAGGCGTGAGGTCCGCCAGCGTCATTGCCGGTGCCTTTCTGGGCCTGCTTGTGATCGCCAGGCTTCCGGTGCTGGGCGTGGGCGATCTCGCCCGCGCACGCGGCATGGCGATCGGAGTGAGCCTGGTCACCACGGTCAGTTCGATCGGTACCGCGCTTTGGCTGCTCCGCAGTGCGGGGCTACGGGTACGGTCGCTCTTCGAGGCGCTGCTGTCAGGGCCGATCGTGTGCTTCCTCGCAGGCTTCGGCGCGTACAACATCGGTATTTCCCTCGAACGCTCGTTCGAACTTTTCTCTGGCCGCTTGGGGTCGCTCGGCATCGTATCCATCGTGATCCTCATGTATGCACTGACCTTGTTGCTGGCACTCCAAGTCCTGCCATCTCTGCACGCGCCCTATCGAAACATTTTGGGTTCGGCGGTCAACCTGCTCCAACGATGGAAACTGGTGAGCCGAGACTGATCCGTCCGCAAGCCCGCGCACTATGCTTGCGTGAGTGCAGCGCATGAGGCTCTACAACACGGCGCGCCGGGCCATCGAGCCCGTCGTTCCCATCGATCCAGCGGGCTCGATCATGTTCTACTCGTGCGGTCCGACGGTCTACGACGATGCGCACATCGGCAACTTCCGCTCGTTCCTGAACGCTGACATGTTGCGTCGGGCGCTCGAACTGCTCGGTCATCGCGTACGGCACGTGATGAACATCACCGATGTCGGCCACATGACCGACGATGGCAACGCCGATGGCGGCGGCGAGGACAAGATGGCCGTCGCGGGCCGCCGCATCGCCGAGGCGAAGAAGTCAGGCGCGTTGCCTGCCGGGACCGAGATCGATCCTTCGGATCCATACGCCATCGCAGGCTTCTACGCCGATCGGTTCCTCGAGGACGCACGCACGCTCGGCCTGAAGGTGGCCATCGAGGCCGAGGCCGATCCGTCGCTCATGCCTCGACCGACCGCGTGCATCCCGCAGATGGTCGCGCTCATCAAGCGGCTGGTCGAGCGCGGCCATGCCTATGTTGCGGGCGATGGCGTCGTGTACTTCGATGTCCGATCGTTTCCTGCCTATGGGGA
>VGXJ01000202.1 GCA_016873375.1 Phycisphaerae bacterium | reverse complement strand
GGCACGATGACCGCGCCAAGGTCCGGACACTGCTCGAGGAACTCCAGCGCCACCGTGCCTTGGCCTGCGATGATGTGAGGGTGATCGAAGGGCGGGATCAGGGTGGCGCCCGTGTCCTTGACCACGCGATCGGCTGCCGCAGCGCGTGCAGCGGCGTTGGGCTCGCACTCGACGATCGTGGCCCCGTGCGACTGGACGGCGTCCTTCTTCACGCGCGCCGAGTCATGCGGCATGACGACCGTGCAGGGGACACCGCGCAGCCGTGCTGCGAGCGCCAGCGCTTGGCCGTGGTTGCCGCTGGAATGGGTGACCACGCCGCGGGCCGCGCGATCATCGGGAAGGCGGAGCACGGCGTTCGTCGCGCCGCGGAGCTTGAAGGAGCCCGTGCGCTGCATCGATTCGCACTTGAAGTGCAGGGGGCGGCCAGCGAGGGCATCCATCGTGCGGCAGGTCATGACCGGCGTGCGGTGCACGAATGGCGCGATGCGCTCCAAGGCACCTTGGATGTCGCTCAGGCTGGCAGCATGCATACCGCGCAGGCTAACTGCGTGCGATCACTCTTCGTCGGCGCCGCACCAGATGAACGATTCCTTGAGGATCGCGTGGTAGGGGTGAAGATCGACCCCGAGGATCCCCGGCAACGCGGCCACGCGGTCAGCCAGGTTCTGCAGGGCCGAACCATCGCTCTCGCTGCACTCGACGGCGAGGCGGCTCTGACCTGACACCATGGTGATCCAGCCCGGGTTGGCCACGGACCTCACTGCATTGAGCACAGCGTCCGTATCGATGCTTGCACGGACGAAGAGCAGGCCGGTGGCGCGCAGCCCAATGCGGGATGGCTCGGGGAATGCCATCAACTCGATCAGCTGATCGTCAATGAGGTGGCGGAAGCGCTCTGCGGCCGCCGTGGAGGAGATCCCGGCGAGTTCGCCCAGCGTGGCGAAGGTGGCACGGCCATCTCGCTGCAATTCACGGATGATGGTCCGATTCACGCGGTCCAGCGGGCGGCCGCCGCGCCAGGCATGGCGGCTGGCCCTGGCTGTGTTGTTCTTGGTGACGCTGCTGAGCTTCACGCGCACATCCACGACCGTAGTGTCAGGGTCAGTGGCCAGGTCGCGATCGATCATCTTGCGCAAGGTTTCTCCATCGGGAGCCGAGCCATGGATCACCAATGCATCGGCGGAGCCATCGAGCGGTCCTGCCGTGGCGATGAAATGGATCCAATCCTGCGTGGCAAGTCGCAGGCCGAGTGCTTCGGGGTTCGGGTGCCGCACGATCAGCAGCGCGCTGGTCGACAATGCAGCTTGATCGAGCGGCATGAAGGCGCGAATGCGTATTGCATTTTCGGACATGAGCCTGTTCAAGCGACGACTGATGTTCGCTTCGGAACACTGGAGTGCCTTGGCGAGATCACGGCCAGATGCACGTGGTTCAGCCACGAGGCGATCGACCAATGCGCGGTCGGCCGGCTCCAGATCTGGCAGGTCGCCACTGTTGAAGATCGTTCGGGTCAGCATGAGGCTGCCTTGGACGATCCGAATTGCCCCTCGAAAGCCCCGGACATCGTTGGTGGGATGCCCATGTGCGCTCCTGTGAATTGGATACTCGCTCAATGGTATAGGCTTCGTCTATGCTTCACAGGTCGCTCGGGGCGTCCTTCGGGACTGAGAAGCACCCGCTGAACCTGATCCGGATCATGCCGGCGTAGGAATGCGACACGGCGCCTGGGCGTCTTCAGCGGGGTCCCACCGACCGAGGTTCCGCCGATGATCACCGCTGCCCACACCGAACTGACCCGTCCCGGCCTGCCGCTCAGCGGCGCACGCAATCCATCGACCTTGGCGCAGGGCACCAACCCTGGCTGCTTCGCCAACGCACCTGACATCGGCGGTCCGCTCTCCTTCAGCAGCCCCGACACCCCGGGCATGCCCGGACCGAGCGGCAAGACCGCGTGGGACTTCTTGCCCGAGGGATGGTCGGTCGTCACGCTGGCGCAGGCTCCCGCTGGGCCCGCGTGCGTGAACTGCTGCGGCGATGGTCACGCGGCGGTGGAGTTCGCGACCGCGCGCGGCCAGTGGCTGCGCGTGATCCACCCGAAGGGCTTTGTGCCGATCACGCAGCTTGAGTCGGCTCGACTGGGCATCGTGACGAAGCAGATGGCCCGCGTGGCCGAGCGCGAGGGCCACCTGACGCCGACCGAAGTGCGTGATGAGATCGCCGCCGGCCGCATGGTGATCCCCGCAAACACGGTGCACCTGGCGCACAAGCTGGATCCGATGGCCATCGGTCGCGCGAGCAAGACCAAGATCAACGCGAACATGGGTGCAAGCCCGGTGTCGAGTGGCACGCACGAAGAGGTCGAGAAGCTGCAGTGGGCCGAGCGCTGGGGCGCCGACACGGTCATGGATCTGTCGACCGGAGGCAACCTCGACGAGTGCCGCGATGCGATCTGCCGCAATGCGACCGTGCCGATCGGCACGGTGCCGATCTACAGCATGATCATTGGGCGCAAGATCGAGGATCTCGACGAGGCGATCGTGCTCGACACGCTACGCCACCAGGCGCGCCAGGGCGTGGACTACTTCACGATCCACGCCGGCGTGCTGCGCGAGCACCTGCCGTTCATCAAGAAGCGCCTGATCGGGATTGTGAGCCGCGGCGGCTCGCTCCTGGCCAAGTGGATGCTCGTGCACAACCGCCAGAACCTCATGTACACCGAGTGGGAGCGGATCTGCGACGTGATGCGCGAGTATGACGTCACGTTTTCGATCGGCGACGGCCTTCGCCCCGGTGGCCTGGCCGATGCGAGCGACCGAGCGCAGCTGGCCGAGCTCGAAACGCTTGGCGAACTCACCGAGCGTGCCTGGCGCAAGGGCGTGCAGGTCATGATCGAGGGCCCCGGCCATGTGCCGTTCGACCAGATCGAGTTCAACATGAAGTTGCAGAGGCACCTCTGCCACGGTGCACCGTTCTATGTGCTGGGACCGCTCGTGACCGACATCTTCCCCGGCTATGACCACATCACCAGCTGCATCGGCGCGACGGCGGCCGCCTACCACGGCGCGAGCATGCTCTGCTATGTGACGCCCAAGGAGCACCTGGGCCTGCCGAAGAAGGACGACGTCAAGCAGGGGTGCATCGCCTACAAGATCGCCGCGCACGCGGCCGACGTGGCGCTGGGCATTCCCGGTACGCGCGACCGCGACGACGAGCTCACGAAGGCGCGTGCGGCGCTCAACTGGGAGAAGCACTTCGAGCTGAGCTTCGATCCCGATACGGCACGCGCTTACCACGATGAGGACCTTGACGTGGACACCGACTTCTGCGCGATGTGCGGCCACGACTGGTGCAGCGTGCGCATCTCGAAGGAGATCCAGGAGTTCGCCAGCGGCAAGGACGAGGAGTACCAGCGCGGCAAGCCCGTGCGCAGTGCGGCGCTCACGGCCGAGCAGCAGGACATCCTGGCCAAGCGCGGCGTGCTGAGCCCCGACGAGATCCACCGGCTTGCGAGCAAGACGAAGAAGGCTGTCGGTGCCGAGGCCGGAAAGGCCAGTTGCCACAGCGACTATGTCGATCCCGAGACGGCGCAGCGGGTGCAGGGCCAGCAGTTGGTGCAGCTGAACACCGCGCCTGCGCACAACTTGCCGACGCACGACCCGCTGCTCTGAGCGCTCGGTGCGCATGGAAGCGCGAGGACGAGTGCGCGATCACTGGCGCTCGTGATCCGCGAGTGGGGCCTTCCCGGCGCGGTCGGCTTCAAATTCAGCCTCATGCTCCTCGTCATCGTGCTGTGCGAGTTCATCTTGCGATTCCGGCCGCGGGCGGGGCGCGCGCGTGCGATTGCATCGGTGCTCGTCTCCGCGTCGCTGGTTATCTACTCTGGCGTGCTGCTCTCGCGGCATGCGCTCGACCGTGACGATGCTGCACCAACGGCCCAAGTGCACATGG
>VGXJ01000201.1 GCA_016873375.1 Phycisphaerae bacterium | reverse complement strand
TCGTCACGCCCTTCATCGGCGTGATGTCGGTGCACTTGCAGCTGGGCTTCGCATCGATGATCTTCAGCGGCGAGCCGGTCGGGTTGCGCAGCGTGAAGGTGGTCGACTTGCGTGCGCCCGGCGGGACCGCGCCGAAGTCGACCTTGGGAGGATCGACCACCAGCGGATGTGCCTGCGCCGCGGCGGTGCGCGGCTGCGGAGCCTGGGTCGGCGCTGCGCCCGGCGCAGCAGGAACCGATCCCAGTACGGGAATCGCCGGTGCAGTCGCCAGTTCGGACGAAGCCACGGGCGCCTGTGCGGCGGGCGCCGGCGACGCATCGGCAGTGGATGCAGGAGCCTGCCCGCAGCCAAAGGGTCCCATGGTCCAGAGCACGATCAGGATGGTCCGCATGGCGCTAGTGTACGCCTCCGCATGCTTGCCCTGATCGATCTCGCGTCGCTCTTCACGCCCGAGCACCTCATCGCGCTGTTCACGCTGACCGTGCTCGAGATCGTGCTGGGCATCGACAACATCGTCTTCATTGCGATCCTCTGCGGCCGGCTGCCCAAGGAGCAGCAGGCCAAGGCCCGACGGGTCGGGCTGATCGGTGCCCTTCTGATGCGCGTGGTCTTCCTCATGAGCATCAGCTGGATCGCGAAGCTGACCACGCCCGTGATGACCATCAACGCACTGGGCTGCGAGATCGCACCCAGCTGGCGCGACCTCGTCCTGCTTGCGGGCGGTCTCATCCTCCTTGCCAAGAGCACCAAGGAGATCCACCATTCCGTCGAGGGCGGCGATCACGCGCTCACGGCAAAACGCGGAACCTCCTTCGGCATGATCGTCGGCCAGATCATGCTGATGGACATCGTCTTCAGCATCGACTCGGTGATCACGGCGATCGGCATGGCCGAATCGATCACGGTCATGATCCTCGCGGTGGTGATCTCGATGATCGTCATGCTGATGTTCGCGGGCCGCATCAGCGACTTCGTGCATCGCCACCCCACCGTGAAGATGCTCGCCCTGAGCTTCCTAATCCTGATCGGCATGAGCCTGGTAGCCGAGGGCCTGCACTTCCACGTACCAAAGGGGTACATCTATTTCGCGATGGCCTTCAGCCTCGGGGTTGAGACGCTCAACATCCTGAGCAAGTCCAAGGCCGCACGCACGAAGGCCGCCGAGCCGGGCTCGCACTGATTGACCGCCTCACGGTCGGGTCGCGAGGGATCGTGACGTCCGCGCCCCGCTGACCGCACGCCCCACCTGCCACAAGCAGCGCGCGCAACCCAATGCTCCAAGCAAAGCGGGCCCGGACCGATCGGTCCGAGCCCGCGTGCATTCGCGTGAAGCGAGACAGTTCGCTCAGGCGCCCCAGCCACCAAGCAGGATGCCGAGGTCGGCACCATCCACAGTGCCGCTGTTGTCGATGTCACCCGCGCCCGCGCCGCCCCAGTTGCCCAGGAGAATGCCGAGGTCCGCCCCGTCGACGATGCCGTCGCCGTTCAGGTCATTCGGGTTGGGCGTCGGGCAGGTCACCTCGCCGGACGCCGGGATGATCTTGTAGATCTGTCCGCCGTGGTCGGCCATGTAGAGCTCGCCCTTGGCGTCCTCGCCGAAGGCCACGACTTGGTTGACCGTCTGGCCGCCAACCGCGGTGCGAAGCTCGGTGTTGCGCGAGACGAACTCGGTCACCACGCCGTTGACCATGCGCAGCGACCACGAGTTGTTCGTCGAGTAGTCGACGTAGAAGTAGATGCCCTGCATGTCGGGCATCGCGCAGCCGCGGTAGACGCGCCCACCGGTGATGCTGTAGCCGCCGGCGCTGTTGTGGCCGTACGTCCGAACAGGCGGAGTCAACGACGGGCTGCCGAAGGTGCAACCAGTCAGGCCGGTGTTGCTCGTGCCTTCCGTGCAGCGCCATCCGTAGTTGCGTCCCGCGGCAGCGCCGTTGGGCTCGTAGTTGACTTCCTCGACCGCATTCTGGCCGACGTCGGCGATGTACATGTCGCTGTTGAGGCGGTCGAAGCACCAGCGCCATGGGTTGCGCAGGCCGTACGACCACACCGTGTCGTCGGCGGTAGTCGCGCCGCCGAAGAACGGGTTGTCGCTCGGGATCGTGTAGTACGGGGAAGCACCGCCGACCGTCGGGCGGATGCGGTGCATCTTGCCGAGTCGGCTGCTCAGGTTTTGGGCGACGTTGCCGGGATCGTTGGCGCTGCCACCGTCGCCGGTACCCATGTACAGGTCGCGCGTGCCGGGCTTGAAGTGAATGTCGCCGCCGTTGTGGTTGGTGTACGGATCCGACCAGGTCATCATGACCACGCCGGTCGGGTTGGCGATGTTGGGGTCGGCAGAGACCGTGTATCGCGCGAGATTGTTCGTCCCCGTACCGGTGTAGTAGACGTAGAACTGTCGGTTGGTTGCGTAGTCGGGGTCGAAGGCCATGCCGAGCAGCCCCTGTTCATCGCTGGACGACCCGCCGCCGGTCACGATCGGATCGATGTTCAAGAACGCCGTCGCGCGGAGCGTCGGCGTCGCACCGAGATCGATGATGCGCACACGGCCCGCCTTCTCGAGGACGAACAGTCGCGACTCGTCGCCGGGCGCGTGGCCGATCCAGGTCGGGTAGACGAGACCAGTGCCGATGACCAGCTTCGGCTTGATTGGCGTGGTGCCAGCTAGTGCGGATGCCGAGACAGCCAGGACGGACAGGGCAGCGATGGTGGTGTGCATAGGTCGTTCTGAGTGGATTGATGGACGGACAGCCGGCGTTTCCGGACCTACTCACTATACGCCCCAAGCCCACGGAGGCCAACCGATTGTGTGTCTTTCGGGGCGGACCGGTGCACTCGCACGCGCGAAATGACCAGCCCCACGGGCTTATGGGGTACCCAAGCGCGCCATCATGCGCGCGATCACGGCATCCAATTGGCTGATGGCGGCTTCGGCTGCCATGGGGTCGTTGTCGGCAAGCGCTGCCTGCAGCCCTGGAAGCACCCACGCTCCGTAGCCCGAGTCGCGATCACTTGACGCAAACACGTTGCGGAACCACGGACGACCGGGCAACCCTGCAGGGTCGAGCCAGCACTGCTGCAGGGCCTGCGCAGCCATGCGATCCATCGGCGGGTTCGCCTGGATGGCACGGTCGAGAGCGTCAAAGCGATCGGCGAGTGCGCGAGCGCTCGCGGAAGCATCGGGTGCCAAGCGCACGGATGTGGCGCGAAGCGCAGAAGCGGCAGCCGCGCACTCTCGCCATGGCTCGGGAGCGCCTGTGCCGAGTGCCTCGACCAAGGCCACCGTCATGCGCGTGAGCATGGACGCTCCCGCGTAGTCGGCGCCGACCGTGCGTCGATACCAGAGCAGCGTGTCGTAGTTCGAGTGGTAGCTCGTCCCTTGCGAGCCGCCTGCGAAAAGGCCGATCGATGGCACACCGGCATGGCACAGAAACGGCTGGTGATCGCTGCCGCCACCAAGATCGCCCAGCGCAAGCGCACCATCTTTGGCGCCCAGGTCAAAGAGGGATCGAGCGGGATCGACCGCGCTCGGCACCCGCTTGGCCGCATCCTGCACGATGCCCCGAAGTGATGGGCTCGCCGACGCGCCGAAGTTCACCCCCATCGCAGCCATATCGAGATTGATGTAGCCCACGCACCGCTGTTCGAGCATCGCGCGCTCGCGCTCGACCCACTCCGTGCTGCCGACGATGCCGAACTCCTCGGCGCCCCACGCACAGAACAGCGTTTCACGCGCCGGGCCGCGTCCGGCCTTGGCCTCCATCGCACACCCGCGCGCCGCCTCCATGAGCACGATCGTGCCAGCGAGCGGGTCTGCGGCACCGAAGCCCCATGCATCGTGATGGCAGCCGACGACCACGAGGCCGCCATCCGCAACGCGACCCGGCAAGCGCGCGATCACGTTGGCTGACTGGACCACGGCGGGCTCATGCGCCACCGCCACGCGCACGCGCAG
>VGXJ01000200.1 GCA_016873375.1 Phycisphaerae bacterium | reverse complement strand
CACAAGGCGCGCAAGAAGGTGCCGCACATCGGCCACGACGGCACCCGGGTCGAGCCCACCGCCCCGAACGCCATCAAGATGGAGACGTTCGTCTTCGATGCGATCCCCATGGCCCGCGCGAGCGTGGTGCTTGAGACGGATCGCGCCGAGGAGTTCGCCCCGATCAAGAACGCAGACGGCGACGACAGCCCGGTCACCAGCATCGCCGCACAGAGCGCTCGTGCTGCGCGCTGGCTGGAGGCGGCTGGCTGGGCGATCCCCCGCTCTGCCAATGGCGCACCTGATTGCACCATCGAGCTCTCGCCCTTGACGGCATCCTGCGAAGCGGCGTGCGCCCGGCTTGCTGCACGCGCGATCGAACGCGGCGCGCGTCTGGTGATCACGCCAGCCTGATGTCGCGGATCAGGAGCTGGGGCGTTCGACGCCCGTTCCACTCGTTGATGTTGGCTTCGGCAAGCACATCGCACGGCACGCCGCGGCGCAGCCGCGAGGCCAGGTCGCCGGCTCCGAACCACACGGCATCGATCCTCGCGCCATCCTGGGCAAGCGGCATGCGAAGGTGCGGGCTGCCGGGCTTCATGTGCCCTGCATCGGCCGCAAGACGGCAGCCTTGGAACAAGAAGACCGGCATGGGATTGGACTGGCCGAACGGCCCGCAGGCCTGCAGTGCATCGATCGTGGTGCAGTTGACTTCGCCGATGGTGGCGATCGCATCCCATGGCAGCGACGCCTTGAGCGATCGCCCGGCGAGCGCAGCCGCAGCATCGGCACGGAGGGCCGCAGCGAACGCATCGAACGCACCAGCACGGACCGTGGCGCCTGCAGCCATGGGGTGACCGCCGCCTTGCTCGAGCCATTCGCCGCAGCGACCGATGGCCGCACCGATGTCCCAGCCCGGCACGGAGCGGCCACTGCACTTGACCCGACCGTCGGGCTGCAGATGCCCAAGCAGCGCGGGGCGCCCGGTGCGCTCGATGACCTTGGCGGCCACGATGCCCACGAGCGCGTGCGGCCACTCAGCGTTGGCGAGCACGACCGCGGTCGGATCGCCCCGGTCGAGCCCCTCGCGCTTGATCGTGGCCAGCACCTGCTCGCTGATCTGCTCCTGCACCACCCTGCGCTCGGCGTTGAGCTTGAGGAGTTCATCGATGATGGCCGACGCTCGATCGCGCGCGCCGGGCTCGCTCGCCGTCAGCCCAAGCAGCTCGGCACAGACGCCCGCGTGCCCCATGCGGCCCGCGGCATTGAGGACTGGCGCGATCCCGAAGGCCACGCCCTGGCTGTTGACCTTGCCGAAATCGGCTACTCGTCCGGAAATGACGCGAAGTCCCGGCAGATCCGTGGACCGGAACCACTCGAGCCCCTGCCGGATGATGATGCGAGTCTCGCCATGGATGGGGATGACATCGGCCACGCTGGCGATCGCAGCCAGCGGCAAGAGCTGCGCAAGTTGCTTGCGCAGATCGGCGTTCATGCTCTCGCCCGCATGCAGGCGCATGAGCTCGCAGCAGACCTTCCATGTGACGGCGCACGCACACAGGTCGGGATTGCCGTAGTCGCCCCCCGGCCGCTGCGGATGCACGATGACCGTGGCCGCAGGAAGCACCCCATCCGCACGCAGCCCGTGGTGATCCAGCACCGCGACCTCGGCACCGGCTGCTCGCAGCGCGGCAACCTGTGCCACGGCAGTGATGCCGCAGTCGACCGTCAGGACCAGCGACGGCCGATGCGCCAGCACGCGAGCGACCGCATCGTCGGTCAGGCCGTAACCATCGGCACGGTGCGGGATCTCGATGATCAGATCGACGCCCGGCGCGATCGCCCGCAGGGCATGGCGCAGGGTGGCGGCAGCAGCCGTGCCATCGACGTCATAGTCGCCAAGCACCACGATGCGCCGGCCGGCACGAACATGGTCGAGGATCAGGACCGCGGCATCGGTGGCCCCGGGCAACTCGCGCGCTGGTCGCAGGTCGCCCAACCCCGCCTTCACGTAACGATCCTGCTCTGAAGCGCTGATCCCCCGCGCCGCCATGAGCCGCTGCGCCAGCGTGCCGCCGGACGCCGCGGCACCACGCATGACCCATGCAGAGCGAAGCCCGCTCGATCCAGATGGCATGTCGGTGGTCATGGTCACGACGGGAGCCTATCGGGCCAACGCGCGGACCCACGAATCGTGACCATCGATCGCGCACCATGGCTACGATCCCCGCCATGGCGCATCGCTACAAGACGATCCTGCTCTTCGGCGCCCCCGGCGCCGGCAAGGGCACGCAAGGCAAGATCCTCGGTCACATCCCCGGCTTCTTTCACCAAGCCTGCGGCGATGTCTTCCGCGCGCTCGACATGACGAGCGACCTTGGCAAGCAGTTCCTGCAGTACTCCGGCCGCGGCGAGCTTGTGCCGGATCACCTCACCATCGAGATGTGGCGGCAGAACATCCACGCACAGACCGTGCTGAGCCTCTACAAGCCACACGAGGATGTGCTGGTGCTCGATGGCATTCCGCGCAATGTGACTCAGGCGAAGGAAATGGAGCAGTACATCGAGGTGCTCGAGATCATCCACCTCAAGTGCAGCGATGTCGACAAGATGGTGGCCCGCATGCGCCGGCGCGCACTCAAGGAGAACCGCATCGACGACGCCGATGAAAAGGTCATCCGCCGCCGCTTCGAGGTCTACGAGCGCGAAACCCGGCCCGTCCTGGACTGCTATCCCCCATCCATCATCCGGGAGGTCGAGGCCATCGGCTCGCCCGCGAATGTGCTTCAGCATGTCCTCGAGGTCGTCGTCCCTGTGCAGGATGCGCACTTCAGGAACCCGCTCGGCGCGCAGTGATCCGCGGGTGCGCGCCGCCCTGCGATCAGGGGACCGAGGCGTGATGTGATCCGGAATCCCTTCGTCCGGATGCACCGCACAGCGCCTGATCGCGCTCACTCAGGCTTGGGCAGGATGGGCTGGGGCTTTGGTGTGGCGGGCTCCTGCTTGGGCTTGGATGGCGTGCCGAATCCACCATGCCGCTGCGAATCGCGCAGCACCTGCTCAAGATGCGCGATCTGCGCCTCGAGCAGCGCACGCACCTTCTCGTCGGTGGTGGCCTCGAGCGTGTTGCGGAGCTGATTGATGGCCATCTTGGGGTTCACGCTCGTGCCCGCAGGCTGGCGGCCGCCGGCCACGACCGTGCTGCCCACGAAACCGGGCGGCAAGCTGGGCTCGACCGGCATGAGCTGCAGCGAGGAACGCTCGCGTTCCTCGCGCATGACCGTATCGAAGGCGTTGCGACGGCTCGCCGGTCGAAGCGCATTGCGAGGATTCGTCCGCTCGAGTGCCGCGAAATCACCGAGCTCGACATCGAGTTCGAGCCGTTCCGCCTTGGCTGGCTGCTGCACAGCGACCGCAGCGGCACCGCCGGGTCCACCGCGAACCACCGACAGCCGCAACCGCTCACCCGGGCCGCGTCGCTGCACAACCGTAACCAGTCCATCGTTGTTGGGTGTTGGCATGCCATCGATCGCCTCGATCACATCGCCCACGCGCAGCACGCGCGATGCCGGGAAGCCCTCGTGCACCTGCGTCACGAGCACACCACCGAGTCCTTGGCCCATGGTGATCCCGATCGCTCCGCGAGGCTTCGACTCCCACCTCAGCCAGAGCGCCTCTTCGAGCCGTGAGCGCTGCTCAAGCGAAAGCGATGGCTCATCAAGAGCCCTGCGCAGCTCCTGCATGGTCCATGCACCGCTCGATGCTTCCTTCGAGGCCGCCTCGCGCACCGACCACGCCGGGTCATCCATGCGCGTCACGATGGCACGGAGCGCAGCCGGCAGCTCGGCGGCGCGCGGAGCATCGCGACCGACTGTGGAGCGGGCCAGCGCGAGGTTTGCATCATCGGCCATGCGCACGCCGGGACCGAGCACGATCCCGCCTTGGCGCATGACTTGGGCCTGCGCGAGCGCACGGAGCACTTCGGCATCGCGTTCCAGTTCACGCACTTCCTCAC
>VGXJ01000199.1 GCA_016873375.1 Phycisphaerae bacterium | reverse complement strand
TTGCCTCGCGGATCACCTTGCGGATGGGGTCGGGGCAATCAACCAGGATGTTGCCCCCGGGCCCCTGGATCACGCAGGAGCTGCCGTAGTACCGGCTCGAGAAGGCGCTGCCCACGCCGAGTGGCAGGATCCGAAGGCTCATAAGCGGAAGAGTAGACAAAAGCGGAAGTGGGTGGTCCGATTGCCCGATCTTTACTTGGGACGAGCCATCTGATGCACCCGCGAACCGCCATCCTCTGCTTCACGCCGCTCAGTGCCGTGATCGCGAGCGGGGCGTTTGCACAGCGTCCTTCGCAACTCGGGGCCCCGAGCAGGCCGGAGCCGACGCAGACGCTGGTCGAACTCTTCAACCAGCAGGATGCCATCCAGCGGCAGACCTTCCTCGAGTCGACGCCGCTCTCCGAGCGCATTCTCCTCGATGTCGGCGGGTCATTCAGGTTCGGCCAGAACTACATCGATGATGCGTTCGGCAATACCTCCCAGCTGCAGCAGTACGACTCGCGTTGGTATGCGCGCGCCGAGCTCGATGGCGTGCACCGGTTCTATGGCCGACTCCGTCTCTGGTACAACGTCTGGGAGTCAGATGATGGCGCGTCCGCTCCTCCCAACGAGGATGGCTGGACGGTGCCGATCGGCGAGCTCTACTGGTACGAACTCGACCTTGGCGGTGCCATGGCCAATTCGGGCAAGCGCCGGAGCGACCTGGACCTGAAGTTGCGCGGTGGCCGGCAGTACATCGTGTGGGGGCAGGGGCTGACGCTCTCCACCTACATGTATGCAGGAACCTTCGACTGGACCATCGGCCAAATCAACATCCAGGGCCTGGCTGGCGTGACCGCCGGCAACGACACGGTTGACTTCGACACCTCACGGCCGGGTTACGACACCGACACCGATCGTGCCTACTACGGTCTCAAGGCGGAGTGGCGACGAGGACAGGACCTCGTGCCATACTGCTTCGCACTGCTCCAGCAGGATGGCAATGCAGGACAGACCGATGTGCTGCTGGATGGCCTTGCCCCCGGTGGAGGCGGCTACCCGACCGAGTTCGACTACGAGAGCCAGTACTACGGGATCGGTGCCACCGGCTCGCTCGGCCGGAGCTGGCAATGGCGCGCCGAAGCCGTGTACGAGACAGGCACCACGCTGAGCAGTTCGATCAGCCCGACCGGTGACGTGCTGCCCCAGGTCGAGGACGACATCAGTGCATGGGCGGGCGTGGTCGGCCTGCAGCGAGCCTTCGATGACCGTGCGCAGACGCGCTTCGACCTGCAGTCGATCGTGGGGTCTGGCGATGCGGGACGACTCGACTCGGGCAATACCCTCGGGGGCCCGCAGCCGGGACAGGTCGACAAGGAATTCAACAGCAACGGCTTCCTCTACACCGGCTATGTCCTGTCGCCTTCGCCGGCGAACCTGTGGATCAACAGCGTCGGGCTGAGCGGCAACTGGCTCAGCCAGTGGCGCGCGTTCCGGGACATGCGCTTTGGCCTGACGGGGTTCACCTACCTTCGGCTCGACCCAGAGGCTCCGATCACCGCATTCGTCGACAAGGGCGGCTCGAACTGGGTCGGATGGGAACTTGATGCATCGATCGATTGGCGAATCATGAGCGATGTGAATCTGCAGTTCCTGTATGGCGCCTTCTTCCCGAACGACGAGATCTTCCCCGACAACCAGGACGATGCCCGGCACTTCATTTACGGGGGCGTGACCTATGCGTTCTGATCGCAGCACGCGTCGCATGGCGTGGGCCCGAGCGAGCCTCGTGCTGGTCTTGGGGGCTCTCGCCCTCCCGGGCTGCAAGGGCCGTCAGGTCGCGGAGTCCAGCGCAGTCGACCAGTTCCCCGGTGTCGATCAGGACATCGAGTTCATGGAGAAGGTCGAGTCCATGAACGCCGTCACGAACAACGACATGCTGCATGCGCTGCTCTTGGTCTCCAACGGGGTCGACCCCGCCCGGGACTACGAGGAGCGCGTCATCCTTGCCCGGCAGAAGGGTTGGGTCCCCAAGGACTGGGACAAGCCGGCCAACGAGAGTGCCTCGTCGGGTGACATCGCCGTGGCGGGTTGCCGGCTGGGCGGCATCGAGGGCGGCCTGACGATGCGGGTGTTCGGCCCGAGCGGCCGATACTGCCTTCGTGAGCTTGAATCGCGGGGGATCATGCCGACCCGGACCGACTATCAGTCTCTTTCGGGCCCTGAGTTCAGGGATTTCTTGAATCGGCTCGACCAGAACCTACTCTCACAGCGTCCGCGGTTTGCGGACCCGACCAAGCAGGAGGTCGGGCCCGACACCACGATGCCGTTGCCGCCCACGCCTGCGCGTGGCGGCTAGGAGAGTTGCCATGAGGATCCTGACCCTCCTTGCGATCCCGATGCTGTCTTTGGGCATGGCCTGCAGCGTGCATGCCGACGAGGCACCCGATCACGTGAAGGCCGCCGCGCAGGCCGCGCCTGATGGCGATGTCTACGCACTCTTCATCGACGTCAAGGGCAAGGTCAAGTGGCGCGCCAACGCGAAGGCCGCGTGGCAGGATGCAAAGGTCGATGACCGCTTGCCGGTCGGCGGTGAAGTTCGGACGGGCCTCAGTGGTAGCCGCACCACGCTGCGGGTCGGGCTGAACGCCACGGTACTGATCGACTCGGGATCGGTCTTCTCCATTCCCATGAGCGTGAAGGATGGCGATCAGCTGCGCACGCTTGCGGGGCTCAAGAGCGGCCGCGCCGACTTCAAGGTCGAGAACACCGGCCTGGGTGCTGATTTCCAGGTGGCCACGCCGTCGAGCGTGCTTGCGGTGCGCGGCACTGGATTTGCGGTGAGCTACGGAGCGCTCAAGGGCGCCGAGATTTCCGGTTCGCGCACCAACGCTCTGCGTGCGATCGAGCTGCGTTACGCGCTCGGCAACATGACCTACTTCCTGTCAGGTCAGGCTCGGTCGAGCCTGGCCATGCAGAATCCGGTGAAGCACGCGCTACTCACGACGATCGGCCCGCCGCCCTTGGGTGGTGGCCAGACCGAGGCCGAGCGTGAGCAGACCTTGACCCAGCAGCAGACCGGCACCGTCGGCAACAGCCCGGATGCGGTCCAGGCGCAGCAGACGGCCGATGCCACGCAGGAGGGGCGCGGCGATTCCTCGCTCGCCCGGCAGCAGTACTACATCGCGCTGGAGCAGTCGCTGCTCGTGCAGGTGGAGCTGGCGGATGTGAGCCAGCAGTTTGCTCAGTGCTCGGCCGAGTTCGAGACGGTCGAGCAGTCCGAAGCGGCGATGGCATCCCTCGAGGACGCGCGCGACCGCGCGGTCGACGGTGCGGCCGAAGGCGCGGTCGTGGTGGTTGAGGTCGATGAGGCCCGTGAGGGCATGCGCGCCGACCGGGATGCTGTGTTCCAGGGCTTCCAGGTCGTCACCGATCAAGCTGCTGGAACCACCGAATTGTCGGCCAGTGAGCTCGATGCCCTGGTCGCTGCAGTCCAGTCCTCGACTGATCTCTTCGGTGACCGTGCGGCGCGGTTGGTCGAGCTCGGCGGGCTGGTCGGGCAGGGGCGCAGCGATGCCGAGGCGGCGTTTGCGGCGGCGCAGGCAGCCGAGGGAAGCTTCGCCGGAGCCCTCGCGCTCATCGAGTCGATTGTTCCCACGATGACCGCGGGAAATGCCACGATCGGTGAGTACCGGCAGATCGCGCAGGCAGCCTTGGCGGCGGTGCAGGCGCTCTACGACAGCACACCATCGGCTGAGATCAACGCGACCTTGGTCGAGACCCTGCTTGAGTTGGCTGAAATCGGCGAGCGCGCCGCGCAGTCAGCTGAATTCCTGGAGCAGGCAGAAGAACAGCTGGCCACCTCGCAGTCCTACGCCGAGCGGTTGGCCATCGGCCGCGCCATTGAGCTGCAGCAGCAGGCGATCGATGCCGATGCGCAGATGCAGCTCTTGCTGGCGGCTGCGGGGGACCTGGTGGCTGAGAGTGCCTTGGCGCAAGAAGCCTTCCTGCAGCTC
>VGXJ01000198.1 GCA_016873375.1 Phycisphaerae bacterium | reverse complement strand
CGACCAGGTCCAGCGCACGCTCGGCCGCGGCGCGCTCGGCGCGCGAGGCACCCTGAGCAGGTAGCGCCAGTGCATCGAGCAGCGCAGCCTGCCAGGCGATGAAGCGCGCCACCTCGCTGTCGGCCGCCCGAAGCCGCAGCGCCGCCACTGCACGCGCAGGCTCGGTACCGATGCTGCCTTGCACGATGGCCTCGATCGAGGCCGTGCCCAGATCACCGTCGCTGCCTCGCGCCGGCATGGCTCCCAGGAGCGGCGCGATGCGTTCCCACGAGAGCTGGCACGCCGCCACGCGCTGGCGGATCGAGTCCGCTTCGCCCTGGGCCAGCGCGATCGCGCGCTCCACAAGCACCTGTCGGATCCGAATCACACCGTCGGTCGAGGTGGCGTCGAGGCCCGCGCGACCAAGCCACGCACCGATCGCGCTCGACGCCGCTCCAGCATCGGCAACAGCCAGAACATCAAGCCAACCCATCGCCATCTCGGAACTCGAGGCAAAGCGTGCCTGCGTCACGGCGCGTGCGCGTCGGGAGAGACCGTCTTCCGGGCCACACGCGAGCGACGCCAGCGTGCGAGCATCCGAGGGACCGATCTCGTTGGCGGCACCAAGCCATCGGTTCAGGGCCAGCACACGCGCCTCGGGACCGTCAGCGCGCTCGATCGCCACGGCCAAGCCACCGTCACCGACTGCGCGCCGGCGCTGCACGGCGGGCTCGGGCGCTCGGAACGACTCGGGCATGCCATCGAGGATCAAGCGGGCGTCCGCCGTGCGACCCGACTCAAGCAGGAGCGCCGCCTCGGTCAACGCCTGCACGCGCTCGAGCAACGAGAGTTCCGCATCGACGCTCGCGCCGGCGGAGAGACGTGAACCCTCCAAGCGAGCAGCGAGTTGATCCCAGTCGGTCGACGGCGCGGGTGCGCGTTGGCGCGTAGTGGGCGTTGCCTCCGGGATCGACGGCACGGTGTTCGGCACATGCGGCGGATCTACCGATGGCGTCGCAGATGGTGCCGGTGCAGGCTGCCGATCCCGCGACTGCTCCGTGGTCGTCGACGGTGCGTCATCCCGCAGCTTCGGGGCTTTGGCGATCGGCTCGGCCGCACGCCCCCGGTCGAGCACCGCCAGCGTGAGCGTGGCTGTGGCGGCCAACGCAAGGATCGCGGCCATGGATCCGATGGCCCACGGCAACCACGATCGGTGGCGATCACGGCGCGCTGCCTCGGCAGCTGCCGCGACCCCTGCCGACGAGGCCATGACCGGATCACTCGGCGGCCCGCCGAGCAACTCGGCAAGCGCAGCGGGATCGATGCCATGCATGGCGGCCCAGCGCAGCGCACGCGCGCGTGCCTTCCGGTTCCAGCCGCCGGAGGTGGCGATCAGGGCGCGCAGATCATCGGAGTCTGCCGACCCGGTCGATCGCTCCACGAGTTCGCGTGCTGCGGCACGGAGTCGTGCGCGCGCCGCGATGAACGCCGGATCGTTCTCGGGGAACCGCGCATGGATCGCACGAAGCCTCTGCGTCGCGCGCTCAAGGATCTCCTCGCGCGAGGCGTCGGCCGCGACACCGATGAGTTCGTGCGGCGGCACATCAGGGCCAACGCCGAAGCACGCGTGGATCGCGTCGATCATCCTTCCACCCCCAGCCGTCGAGCGAGCTCAGCCAGCGGTTGCGCCTGCGGACCCTGCTTCCACCCGGGCGTGAGCGTGAAGAGCTGCCGCAGCGCGGTACGCGCGCGTTCGGCGTCGACCCTTGAGAGCGAATCGATCAGCATCACATCGACAGCCGCCCGCTCTGGATCATCCGAGGCAAGGCCCGAGGCAAGACGGGTCGCCCACGCCACGGCGCGCGCATCATCCTGGGCGGCCCGGGCGGCTGCGAGCACCCGCAGCAGCGTGCCACGATCGGGCGATCGATCGGCCAGCGCCGTCGCCACGCTCATCATCTTCGGCGCAAGCGACGATTCGCCGGCGCGAACCGCCACGGCCGCCACCTCGATCCACATGAGCGCCACGCCCGGATCCTCGGATGGCTCGATGCCGTCCTGTGCGGCGATCGCCGCGTCGATCGCCAGTCGATCACGCCGTGCAGCGTCGATCGCTCCGGCACGGATCACCTCCCATGAGGCATCCAGGACGACGCGCGCTGCCTTGGCGCGCTGCGCCCCCTCCAAGGCGTTCATCGCTGCCAGGGCCCGCTCGGGGAACCCGCGCGCGCACGCGACACGGACCGCGGCTTCAGCGACCACGGCCCGCTCGGTTGCGTTGAGCACTTCCTGCGGTCGCGCCGCGGCAATCTCATCGAGCAACGCAGCGGTGCGTGCCACCGTCGCTGGTGAACGGAACCATGGGAGCATGGCCGTCACGAGCTGGCGCAGGATCACGGGATCGATGCGTCCGTCCGGCCACGCCGAGCTCGGAGCTGGTGCGGCGCGCATGACCAGTTCAGCCAAGCGGCGTCGATCCGCAGGCGCCGCTGCCCGCATCCGTTCATAGGCCGCAGCACCGAGCGCGTCCTGCGCCCTGCGCCACGACGGATCGGACTCGTCCACGGCTTCGAGCGCCAGCAGCACGGCATCGTCATCGATGCCTTGTGTCGCGGCGAGAATCGCCGCGCGCGTGGTCCACTCGCCCGCTGGCGGACCCGCCACGAACGCGAGCACCTCCGCGCGCAGGGCGGGGTCCTTCGCGGCGGCAAGTGCCTGCAGACGAAACCACTGCACGCCCGGCGCGGGCTCGCGCATCTGTGCAAGGCACTCGCCCACGATGACCGCAGCGCGTGATGCGTCGCCGGCCCGCAAGAGAAGCCGGGCAGCCTCGAGCTTCAGCGTGCTCGCAGCCGAGCCCCTGGTGCTCGCCGCAACACCGAGCGCGCCCTCCGCCGCGCTGCGCAGGGCATCGGGCGTGGCCGAACGATCACCCGATGCCATGGCGAGCGCACCGAGCGCCTGCACAAGACCACTCGCCCCCGATGACGGGAGCGCCTGCGCCACCCACGAGACCAAGTCGCCGCGGCCGGAAGCAAGCAGCATCGGCAGCGCGGCTTCGACCACACGCAGCGATTCCGGGTCGGTCGCACCGAGCCGTGCGGCGCGTCGCGCCACGCGCGCGAGCGCAGGCTCGAGACCCTGCGGAACCTCGCCAGCGCCAGTGAGCAGCACGCGGGCACGCGTCCAGTCGCGCGCATCAAGGCAGACCTGAAGCCGCCACTCCATGGCAGCGGTACGCACTGCAGGAGCCGTAATGGGATCGTCGCAGAGCTCCAGCCAGCGCATGGCATCGCTCGCACCGCTGCGAGGCAGGAGCGCACGCGCCTGCGCCATGCCGACGATCGCCCAGGCATAGACCTCATTCGAGCGCAGGTCCACGCTGACGTCCTCGGGCTTCGGCGTGCGGCCGTCCAGTTCGAGAACCTCGGCTAGGGGTCGCATCGCCGACTCGGCCAGGTCTTCGACGCCACGGCCTTCACCCTGTGCACGAAGCCACGCACCCTGCAGCCGTGACCACGCGAGGCGTGAGCGCAGCATTTGCTCGAAGCCCGCCGGCGTTCGCGAGCCAAGATCGTCGACCATCGCCTCTGCAAGCGATGCCGCACGCGCCGCCCAGCCGATCGCCTTGGCCACCTCAGCAGCTGGAACGTCATCCCCGGCACGGAGCCGACCGATGACCTGGCTGCTCGCCTCGAGCAGTCGCGCCACGCAAACCATGCCCGGCGCATCCACATGCACGCTGGCGAACTGATCGAGGATGCGCTCCAGCCGCTGCGCCAGCGCTTCGGCGAGTTCAGGGTCAGCGGCCTCTGCCATCGGCTCGATGACCCGGACGAGATCCCGGGCCACGGCCTCGCGTTGCTCTGGCGAAGTGGCCTGGTCGAAACGGCGCTCGGCGATATGCCACGAGAGCCGATCGAGCCGGAGCGAGCCCGACAATCGTTCGAGTGCCGCGGCGTCGGCATCCAGACGCTCCTGATCAGCGTGCGCAGGACGAGCACTTGTGGTCATTGGGATCAGAAGCGCAACGCCGATGCCGCATAGCGACCGCGTGC
>VGXJ01000197.1 GCA_016873375.1 Phycisphaerae bacterium | reverse complement strand
ACTTCGAGTCGAAGGGGATGATGGCCCCTTCGACGCTGTTTGGTCACTGAGCCTGAGGGCGCATGCGCCGCTGGAAGCTCACGGTCGCCTACGACGGCACGCACTTCCACGGCTGGCAGCGCCAGGAAGTCCCGGGCGGCGAGCCGTTACGCACCGTCCAGGGGGTGCTCGAGTCGACGATCAACTCGACCTTCTCGATCGACGCCCGTGTTGTCGGTGCGAGTCGCACCGATGCGGGCGTGCACGCGCGCGCACAGGTTGCGGCGTTCAATTGCAACATCGAGATCGATGGCGAACGCCTCGCCCGCGCCATCAGCGCACGACTGCCCGATGATGTTGCGGTGATCGCTGCGGAACCCGTGCACGCGGGCTTCGATCCGATCGGTGACTGCGTGAGCAAGGGCTATCGGTACACCTTCCGCGATGCCTGCCCCAATGCACACCGCGCTGGGGTGTTCGAGCGGCTTTGGGTCGCTGCAACGCCGCATGCCGTCGACATCGCACGCATGCAGGCCGCTGCGGGCATGCTCGTGGGAACGCATGACTTCGCTGGCTTGGCGCACAGCATCGAGGATCGCACCACGACCGTGCGCACGATCCATGGGTGCTCGGTCCGGCGCATGCCCGGGGGCGAGGTGGCGATCGATGTGAGCGGCACGGGATTCCTGCACAACATGGTGCGGATCCTGGCCGGAACCTTGTTGGACGTAGGTCGCGGGCACCGTGAGCCCGGGCACGTCCGAACGATCCTGGCCTCTCGTGATCGAAGCCTTGCCGGACCGACGATGCCGGCGCAGGGACTGTGCCTGGAGTGGATCCTCTACCCCAAGGCCGGAGACCAGCCATGATGCCCGTGCGATGGCTGGCATCGATCGTGATCACGCTCACCGCCGCCGTCGCCGTGCCTGCTGCCGATCCCCCGCGGGGAGCCGGCAGCGTCGTCGAGTCCACGATGTCGACGCTGAGTGCGGAAGCCGCGGCCATGATTGCACCTGGCGATGAGATCGGTCGCGAGCTGACCGAGGCGCGGCGAACCTGGCGCGCGGTCGCGATCGAGGTGCTGAGGGCGGCATCGACCGAACCATGGACATCGCAGGCTGCGTTCGTCACCGGCATGCGCATGACCGATGCACGAGACACGCTCGATGCAGCCATGGCCCGCGCGCTGTCGCGCCCGCGCAGTGACGCCGATGTCGTTCGCCTGTCCGTGGCAGCACGCGCCTTCACCGAACGGGGCCCGGCAGCCGTTCATGCGCTCGCCGCCGACGATCCGGCTCGCATCGATGCCGCCGTCGCAGCCTGCCTTGCTGGATTAGCCGAGGCGTTGGCGCCCTTCGCTGCCGACGATGCTGGCGTGCGTGGGCTCGACGCCGATCTTTGGCCCTCGGCCGCGGGCGGCGGCTCGACGAAAGCCATCGAGCGGTTCATGGTCGCGCTTGAGCCGTTCACGCCCACGGAGCCATGGGTCGTCCGGGCAAGGGCCGGGACGGCGATGCTCCGCCAGACAGCCACGATCGCTGCGTTCCGGCCAGAGGTCGAGTCGATTGCCGAGGATGCACTCGGCTCGATCAGTCTTCTGCGCGCCTTGGAGGCCGTGACCTGGCTCGATGAGGGCATCAAGGGATCCCTACGCACATCCTGCGAGTCGGCGCTGGCGGCTCTCGATCGCACGGCTGACCGCGAACGCATCGCTGTGGAACTCAAGCGACTGCGCGGGGTGGGCACGCTGCTGGATGACCTGTCCACGCTGTGTGCAGGCCGTGGCGGCCGACCGCCTTTGGGCGCGGATGGTGCCGCGCACTGCGTTCGGCTTGTCCTGGACGGTGATCGTGCCGAAGAGCGACTTCGTGCTGCCGCTGCGCTTGCGTCGTCCATGCGCGTGCAGGCAGACGGTCTACCGGGTGCCATGCCCCAGTTGATGGGTGCCATCCTCAGACGCAGCAGCAAGGACCGGACCGCGCTGGTGCAGTGGCTGGCCGATGGTGCCGGGACGGATCCACCTGAAGGGGCCATCGCCGCCGCAGAGCGGGCAGCCGAGGACCTGTCGCTCCTCAAAGTTGCCTCCACAACCATCGGTCGAGCGGCCACCCTGGGTACACGACCGCAACAGACCTCGCTTCGATCTGCCGAGCGAGCGGGCGACGGACTCAGGCTGGATCGAACGCGTGATGCGGCTCGAAGCACCCTGATGGCCCTGACCAACCGCTTGGACCGCTGGCTCGAGCTTCCCGGTGAGCGTGAATTGCGTGACCCGCAGTCAGCTGTTGCCACGGTGGCTGGACCGATGTCCGGCCGGCTCGCGGCGCGAATCGATCGCACGCGAGCGCAGTGGTCAGCCTCGCTCGGTCGACCGGAACAGGCATCGCTCAGGGAGATGGCCCTGCTCGAACGCATCATGGCCCAGGCCGATCGACTGGCGCGGTTGGGGCCCCACGACGCCGATCTCCTTGCCACGAGTGCGTCCCTGGCCCGATGGGCCGCATGGTCACCGTCGGCCGAGGGTGTTGCGGTGACGCTCGCACCATTGCGACCTCGTATCTCGCTCGCCTGCGCCGCGGCAGCCGAGGGCGCGTGGGATGAGTGTGAACGCACGCTGGAGGCCGTCGAACGCGAGTTGCCCTTGGCTGAGTTCGTGGCCATGGTTCAAAGTCGGATCGGAGCCTCGCTCCCACGGTCGGAACCCGATGCGAGCACGCTGATCCGCTCGCTTGGGACGCCTGCGCACGATGGATCGTGGCTGGCCGCGGATCGCGCGCGGCTGGCCACGCTTGCCCGCGCGTGGAGTGAGCTTCGCCATGCCACCGCGAACGGTGCCGCAGATCAGGTCCAAGCGTGCGCTGCCGTGGCGACCCAGGTGGCCCGCGATCTCCTTGATTCGCTTGCAGCGATCGGACCGGATACGGTGGCACCATGAAGGTCCTGGTCTTTGCGCCGCATCCGGATGACGCCGAACTTGCCATGGGCGGCACCATCGCCAAGCTCATCGCCAACGGCCACGCCGTGACGGTGTGCGACCTGACCGATGGCGAACCCACACCCTTCGGCTCACGGGAGATCCGCGCCCGCGAGACCGCAGCAGCCACGGCCGTGCTTGGTGTGCGGCGACTCAACGCGGGATTGGTGAACCGCGAGTTGCGCGATGACCTCGCCTCGCGGCGCGTGCTTGCATCGATCATCCGTGCGGAACAGCCCGAGGCGATCTTCTCGCCATACCCGCGCGATGCGCACCCCGATCACATCGCCGCCACGGCACTGGTCCGCGATGCACGCTTCGAGGCCAAGTACGTAAAGACCGACCTGCCGGGCTCCCCCTGCTACCCGCGCTGGCACATGCACTACTTCGCCACGCACCTGCGCATCGTGCCACAGCCTGACTTCATCGTGAACACCACCGGATTCACGGAGCTGAAGCAGCGCTCCATCGCCTGCTACGCCAGCCAGGTCACCGCGAATCCCGCGAACCATCGCCTGCCCATCTGGATCGCTGCCGCGGACACCTACTTCGGCAGCCGCATCGGCGCCGAGTCGGGCGAGCCGTTCGCCTGCGAGGAGCCGCTCGACCTGTCGACCCTCGGGTGGCTGTGATCGATGCCACCTCGTTCGCTCACGGGTGACTGCAGCCCGCTGACTACGATCCACGCATGAACCTGCCGGTGCGCATCGAATGGAAGCGGCTCTCGTCGCTTGCACGCATTCCCGCCTACCAGACGAGCCTTGCTGCGGGCATGGATGTGCATGCCGCCATCACCGAGCCGATGCTGCTCGAACCCAACCGTGTGGTGCTCGTGCCGACCGGGTTCGCCCTCGCAATTCCCGAGGGCTTCGAGGCGCAGGTTCGCCCGCGCAGCGGCCTGAGCACCAAGCACGGCGTGACTGTGCCCAATGCTCCCGGCACGATCGACGCCGACTACCGCGGCGAAGTGATGGTGGCGCTGATCAACCTCGGACGATCGGACTTCATGATCGAGCCCGGCATGCGCGTGGCGCAGCTGGTCTTCGCACCGGTCGCTCGCGCGGACATCACGGAAGTCAGCGAGCTGTCGCCGACCGAGCGAGGCACCGG
>VGXJ01000196.1 GCA_016873375.1 Phycisphaerae bacterium | reverse complement strand
TAGGGCACAGACGGTGCGCGTGCAGCGATCACGCTGCGTTCCGGTTAGAGCCCGCAACGCCGATCTCGCGAGCTCGGGCGAGGGTGGGGGCTTCAGACCAAACCGGGTGCCACCTCGGTTGATGTGAACTCGCTAATGTCCTATAAGCAGAATCCAGGTTCCCGACCTAGTGGATTTGGCCCACGATCGGCACAGTCTTTGCTAGCCCCGTGAACGATGCGTTCGCCGCTTCATTTCCACAGCATGGACTCAGGGTTTTTCAGCCCGAGGGATCGCGTGCGATCAGTGCATGATGGCAACAGAACGAATCTGAATCTGCTCCTTTCCTACGGTGGATGGCGGGATGACACCTTCGCCGACCTGCTGCCTCGGCTCCTCGAGCCGCAGGGCATTCGGTGCCTGCGTGCACGGAACCTCTCCGAAAGCGACCAGGTCGTTCGCCAAGTTCGCGTGCACATTGCGGTCGTCGATATCGGCCTGCCGGTCGGTGACGGCGCCGGCGAGCCTGCTGGCCCGCGCGTCCTTCAGATCTTGCGTCGCATGGATGCCCCGCCGCCCACCGTGGTGGTGCGCCCGCCGCAGCCGTCCGTTCGTGAGCAGGGGCGTTCGCTGCGCGATGCCCTTCACGAGGGTGCCTTCGCTGTCCTCGAACGCAGCTGCTCGCTCGAGACATTCCTCGACACCCTTCGCCGCGTGGTGCAGCGCCACTACGCGGGCCATTGGCCCTCACCGCCCGCCGGGGGTTTCCCCCACGGTGGGCAATTCCCCGGGTGAGCGCGCGCTCACCCTTCCGTTTCACACGACCCAAAGGAGATTCACACATGAAGGTTCGTCCCCTCGGAGACAAGATCCTCGTCAAGCGCGAGGAAGCACAGACCAAGACCGACAGCGGCATCTTCCTGCCCGAGACCGCCAAGGAGAAGCCGAAGACCGGCAAGGTCATCGCGCTCGGCAATGGCGTGCTCAACAAGGACAAGGGCACCTGGATGCCCTTCAGCGTGAAGAAGGGCGACACGGTCATCTTCAGCGCCTACAGCGGCACGGAAGTCAAGATCGATGCCGAAACCTTCCTCATCATGACTGAGGAAGACATCCTCGGCGTCATCGACTGATTCAACGCCGGGACCACCATGGATTCCACCGCACTTCGCACCGCGCTCAAGGAACTGAACGGCCAGCGTGACCTGCGCATCGAGTTCGCAGGCTCGCATCCGTGCATCGTCAAGCGCGCGTTGCTGGTGCCCCAGGAATCCGATGGCCTCGTGAAGGTCACCGACGGCTCGCACATCTACGTCTTCGACGCCGAGCGCGTCGCGTGGATCGAGATCGGCTGACGGCGGCCCCGGCACTCACCACACCCAACCAAGCAAGGAACCACACCATGGCAGCAAAGCAGATTGCATACGACACCGACGCCCGCGAGCGCATCCTGCGCGGCGTGCAGAAGCTCGCGAAGGCCGTCAAGGTCACCCTCGGCCCGTCGGGCCGCGTCGTGATCCTCGAGAAGTCCTTCGGTGCCCCGACCGTCACCAAGGACGGCGTCACGGTCGCCAAGGAGATCGAGCTCGAAGACGCCTACGAGAACATGGGCGCCCAGATGGTCAAGGAAGTCGCCAGCAAGGCGAGCAAGGATGCCGGCGACGGCACCACCACCGCCACGGTCTACGCCGAGGCGATTTACCAGGAAGGCCTGAAGAACATCACCGCCGGCGCCAACGCCAACGCGGTCAAGCGCGGCATCGACCAGGCGGTCGGCACCGTCGTCGATGAGCTCAAGCGCCTGTCGAAGCCCGTGAAGAACAGCACCGAGATCGCCCAGGTCGGCTCGTGCAGCGCCAACCAGGACATGGCCATCGGCAAGATCATCGCCGAAGCCATGGACAAGGTCGGTAAGGACGGCGTCATCACCGTCGAAGAGGGCAAGAGCCTTGAGACCGAGGTCGAGCTCCTCGAGGGCATGCAGTTCGACAAGGGCTACCTGAGCCCGCACTTCGTCACCAACCAGGCGACCATGGAGTGCGTGCTCGAGGACTGCTACGTCCTGATCCACGAGAAGAAGATCTCGTCGGCCAAGGACCTGCTGCCTGTGCTCGGCAAGATCGCCGAGAGCGGCAAGAGCCTGCTCCTCGTCGCCGAGGACATCGACGGCGAAGCGCTGGCCACCCTCGTGGTGAACAAGCTGCGTGGCGTGTTGAAGATCTGCGCCGTTAAGGCGCCGGGCTTCGGCGACCGCCGCAAGGAAATGCTCGGCGACATCGCCACCCTCACCGGCGGCACCGCCGTCATGGAAGAGCTGGGCATCCAGCTCGAGGGCATGGGCCTTACCGACCTCGGTCGCGCCAAGAAGGTCACCGTCGACAAGGACAACTGCACCATCGTCGAAGGTGCCGGCAAGACCAAGGACATCCAGGGCCGCATCGAGCAGATCAAGGGCCAGATCGATGCCACCAGCTCCGACTACGACCGCGAGAAGCTCCAGGAACGCCTGGCCAAGCTCGCCGGCGGCGTCGCGCAGATCAATGTGGGCGCGGCCACCGAGGTCGAGATGAAGGAGAAGAAGGCGCGCGTCGAGGACGCGCTCCACGCGTGCCGTGCGGCCGTCGAGGAGGGCATCCTCCCCGGTGGCGGCGTCGCCGTGCTGCGCGCCCGCAAGGCACTCGAGAAGCTCAAGAAGGGCCTCGAGGGCGATGAGAAGGTCGGCGTGGACATCGTCCTGCGCGCACTCAGCGCACCGATCAAGCAGATCGCGGCCAACTGCGGCCTCGATGGTTCGATCATCGCGCAGAAGGTCGATGAGTCGACCGAGCCCAGCTTCGGCTTCAACGCCGCCACGGGTGAGTACCAGGACTTGGTCAAGGCCGGCATCATCGTGCCGACCAAGGTCGAGCGCGTCGCGCTGCAGAACGCAGCGAGCATCAGCGGCTTGCTGCTGACGACCGATTGCGCAATCACCGAGATCAAGGAGAAGAAGGCCAAGGCTCCCGCCGGTCCGGGCGGCGGCATGGGCGATATGGATTATTGATCGGCTCCGCCGATCTGAGTTCCACGCTCAGCATCCTGCGCATGCGACAAGGCCCCGGCAACCGCCGGGGCCTTTTTCGATCAGGATCATGCTCCATGGACCGGTTGGTCCCGCTGCGTGCTCGTCCGTGTCGGCGCGTACCCACGCGTTGCGTGCGCTCACACGGTACCGACAAGCGGACGCCGCCATTGCTTCGCGATCATGATGCGCACCGGGCGCGATCTGCTCGCGATCACTTCGCGCCAAGGATGTCGCGGCCGCGGATGCCGTCGGTCGTCAGCACGTGGAAGCTCGTATCGACGAGCATGTCGAACGAGTACTGCTGGTAGTAGCCGTTGGTGCCGTAGGGCGTGCCCGTGTGCCACAGGCCACGGCCGGTGATCGGCGGGGCACCAGCCACACCGTTCCAACTCGCTCGCATGCGGCGATCGGCATCCATCACTTCGGAGCACGCGATCGAGGCGACGTGACCGTCGAAGAAGAAACCGTTCGGGTTGCTGTTGATGCCTTGGTTGAAGATCCAGGGCTGCGAGCCGCCTTCGAAGGCAGGATTCGTTGGACCGCCATCCTGGTTCTGCAGCCACTGATGCTCAAGCATGCGGGTCTTGAGTTCGGGATACGCCGCTTGGCCTGCTGCAGGCCCCCGGTAGCCGGCAGGCATCACACGCGGATCCCTGAAACCCTTGCGCGAAAGCACGTCTGGCCCCCACATGGCAGCAGGGCTGAAGCAATAGGTGGAAAACACGAGGCCCACGGAGTCAACGTAGCTGAAGCTGTTGGGCGAGTTGATGTACGGATCCGCGAGCTCGAGGTTGATCAGATCCTTGGGTGCAAACAACACCCTGTCGTAAAAGCGGCCGTTCAGATAGTTGGAGAAACCCTGCACCCCTGGTGCACGCCATGCACCGAACAGGTTGCGGCTGGTTTCGAAGGTGCCCGGCTCAAGCAAGAAGAAGTTGTCGCAACCCACAAGACCCGGGCAATCGACAGGACCAGGACCGACCGAGATCTCCCACTGCGTTGAGCCTTCCCAGCCAAGGATCACCGAGG
>VGXJ01000195.1 GCA_016873375.1 Phycisphaerae bacterium | reverse complement strand
TGGGCGTCCATCGTGGCCGACTCGATGGCCGCGACCGCGTGTTCGTGGTGATCGACAGCGAGTTCATCCAGCTTGACGGCACAACCGGCGGACTCATCGGCCGCAAGCCATCGAAGGAGTACCTGAGCGCCGACTGTGCGGTGGCATGGCCCTACCTGATCTTTGCCAGTGCATCGGGCCGCGTGGTGTGGTTCCACGCCCTGCTTGGCGTCATCCACCATCAGGGCCTCGTGAATGGCGCGATCCGAGGGACACCGCAGGTCGTTGGCAACGAGATCGTGGCCGCCGGCACCAGCGGCGAGGTCGCAGGTTTCATCAAGGAAGACGCGCGCATGCTCTGGCGGCGCAACATCGGCCCGGTCTTCGGCAGACTCGCCGAGGACACCGCCGGTGTGTATGCGGCCAGCACCGATCAGTCGGTGTACTGCCTCGACCGGCAGAGCGGCAAGACGCGCTGGAAGTACTTCACCGAAAGCGCGATCACCGGTGATCTCTCACTCTTCGGTGATGCGCTGCTCGTGCAGGTCCCGTCCGAAGGGCTTGTCTGCCTCGCGACGGATTCCAAGGGGAACATGGACGGCGTACGGCGCTGGGCAACCGAGGCACCCGGCGCGATCGTCGGTGCGATCGGACCGAACATCGTGGTCGTGGACAGCGCAACCCGCACCATGCGACTGCTCGAACTCTCACGCGGCGGACTGGTCGCGACCTTGCCCATGGGCGGGGCCAACGACCTCACCATCGGCACGGGCAACGACGGCAACCTGCTGGTCGTCGCTTCCGACGGCCGTGTTCAGCTTCTCGAACCGCTGGGCGCGAAGCCGAGGCCTTCCAGCCTCAAGATCATCCCGGCATCGAAGCCCTCGGCCGAGCCCACTGAGGCTGAAGGCGAGGGCAGCGACCAGCCCGCCGCCGACGACGATGCCGGTGAACCCTGAACCCAAGGACCCAATCGCATGGCCAGTCTCGCTTCCATCGACGCCCCTGTGGTCGATCATGTACGCGTCACCCGAGCGCTCCTGAGCGTGAGTGACAAGCGGGACCTGGTCCCCTTCGCCAAGGCGCTTGCAGCGCGAGGCGTGGAACTCGTGTCCACAGGCGGCACGGCCGCCGCACTCATCGCAGCGGGCCTGAAGGTCCGCTCGATCGATGACCTGACGGGATTCCCGGAGATGCTCGATGGCCGCGTCAAGACGCTGCACCCGCGCGTGCACGCTGGGCTGCTCGGCGTGCGCACGAATCCCGCGCATGCCGCAAGCATGACCGAGCACGGCATCGAGCCGATCGATCTGGTCTGCGTGAACCTCTATCCCTTCGAGGCCACGGTGCGCCGGCCGGGCTGCACGGACCGCGAGGCGATCGAGAACATCGACATCGGCGGACCAAGCATGCTGCGCAGCGCGGCGAAGAACCACGGCTTCGTGGCCGTCGTGACGGATCCCTCGCAGTACGACGCCGTGGCCAACGAACTTGCCGCGCACCACGGCTGCACCACGCTGGGCCTGCGGCGCACGCTCGCCCGCGAGGCGTTCCGAGCGACGGCCGCCTACGACACGGCCATCAGCGCGTGGTTCGGCCGCACGCAGGTCACGGACTTCCCGCCGGTCCTCGAGGGCCGCTGGGTCCGCTGCGAAGAGCTGCGCTATGGCGAGAACCCGCACCAGCGCGCTGCGGTCTACCGCGACCCCGATCCGCGTGAGGCGAGCGTGGTCGGCGCGCCGCTCTTGCACGGCAAGCCGCTCTCCTACAACAACCTGCTCGATGCTGCGGCCGCGCTCGAACTCGTCCGTGATCTCTACGACATCGATCCCGCTGCGCAGGCCTGCGCCGTGATCAAGCACACGAATCCATGCGGGGCTTCGATTGCCGGCTCGGCACGCGAAGCATTCGACCGCGCGTATGGCGGTGATCCGCTCGCGGCGTTCGGCGGGATCGTGGCGTTCAGCCGACGCGTCGATGCTGCAGCGGCCACGCTGATGGCCGAAGGCGAGCGCTTCCTCGAGGTCGTCGTGGCCGAAGGCTTCGACGACGAGGCCGTGCGGATCCTTGGCGAGCGGTGGAAGAACGTGCGGCTCCTGCCGGTCGGTGCCACGCGGCATGCGCTGGCGGGAGCGATGGCGCTGCGGAGCGTGCCCGGTGGACTGCTCGTGCAGGAGCGCGATGCGAAGCCGATCGATCCAGCGGCCTTCACGCATGCTGCCGGCCCGGCTCCTGACGCGGCGATGCTCGCGGGCGCTGGGTTCGCGTTCACGGTGGCCAAGCACCTCAAGTCCAATGCGGTCTGCATCACCGATGGCACGACGCTGCTCGGTGCGGGTGCAGGTCAGATGGACCGCGTCGCCAGCTGCCGGCTCGCCGTCGAGAAGGCGGCGGCTCGCTTGGCCTCGGCGCGCTTGCCCATCGCAGCGAGCGATGCGTTCTTCCCCTTCTCGGATGGTCCAGCGCTACTTGCTGATGCCGGCGTGCGCTGCATCGTGCACCCCGGCGGCAGCAAGCGTGATCAGGACACGCTGGATCTATGTGCCGCGCGAGGAATCACCTGCTTGCTGACGGGTAATCGGCATTTCCGGCACTGATTGAGTCGGGCGTCCCAGCGCCGGAGGGACTGCGTCTGGCGTCCGGGCGCGGGAGAGGCTGAGTCCGGCGTCCCGGCACCGGAGGGACTGCGTCCGGCGTCCCAGCGCCGGAGGGACTGCGTACGGCGTCCCAGCGCCGGAGGGGTTGAGTCCGGCGTCCGGGCGCGGGAGAGGCTGAGTCCGGCCGGCCGCCGCGCGGCTACACTTTTGATCCATGTCCGACGCGCCCACCGTGCCGAACCACCCAACGCTGCCGCTGCTGAAGAAGGCGTTCCCCAACGTCAGCTTCCTCGTGGCGAATTACCGCGACCAGGTGACCGTGGTGGTGCCGAAGGAGCATCTGCATGCCGTGGCACGCTTCCTGCGGGATGACCCTGCCTGCGCGTACTGCTTCCTGAGCGATGTCGTCGGCGTGGACTACCTGAACTACCCGGCGCCGCAGCCGGGCCGCTTTGCCGTCGTGTACCTGTTGGCGTCGTACGCGAACGACCTGCGGATCCGCTTGAAGGTCTACGTCGAGCCGACGCTGCCGACCGAAGGCATCGAGGTCGACCCGGGACTGATGGTGTCGAGCGTGGTGGATCTTTGGCCAGGTGCCGAGTGGCCCGAGCGCGAGGTCTACGACATGTTCGGCATCCGCTTCGAGGGCCACCCTGACCTTCGGCGCATCCTGCTCTGGAAGGACTTCCCGGCCCACCCGCTGCGCAAGGACTATCCGCTGCGTGGCCGGGGCGAGCGCGAGTACTACCAGACGATCACGCGCCAGAGCACCTGAGCGAGTGTTGCGCAGCTGATCTGTCCGCCGCATTCCTGCGGGCGTGTGCCGATCGCGCCTTCCTAGGATTCAAGGCGTCACGCCAATGCCGTGCACGCGTTGGAGCAGTCGCTTGGAGACCATCGACCACCAAGAACTGAAGTGGCTTGCGTGCGAATGGCTCATCCGCCAGGGCGCACGCGTGGTTGCCACCGAAGTCAGCGCACCGATCCCGCGCTGGCGCGTCGATGTCGCCGGCTGGCTCGAAGGACGCGACCACCGCTTTCACCGTCCCGAGCTTGATGCACCGCTCTTCGACGGGACCGCTGCTGCGCACGAACCCATCATGACCATCGCAGTCGAGTGCAAGCAATCGCGTGCAGACTTCTTCCGTGACACCGGCAAGGTGGATGCGTTGATTGCTGAGCGTGATCGTCTTGAACAGCGATGCCGCGAACTTGAGGAAACGCGCATCAAGGTCTACGAGCCGCATCTGCGTCGATCGGGTTCGTCGCTCTTCGATGGGCTCGATGAGTGGGACTTTGCCTCGAGCCGCATCACCGCCTACCGCACGGCGCTCGCGGAGCTCCGTCGCACGGAGGAAGCGCTCTACGGTGAGACCAAGTTCGGCTTGCTACCCCGCTACCGACTCGCCGATCGCTGCGTGCTCTTCTGTCCACGGGGCATGGTCCGTGCATGGGAAGTGCCGACAGGTTGGGGGCTGATCGAATGCGGCCGCCGCG
>VGXJ01000194.1 GCA_016873375.1 Phycisphaerae bacterium | reverse complement strand
CGCGACAATGGGTGCGCGTGATGAAGGATGCGGGCATGAAGGGCGTGGTCGTGACGGCCAAGCATCACGACGGCTTCTGCCTCTGGCCCACGGCCTTCAGCACGCACTCGGTGGCGTCGAGTCCGTGGAAGGACGGTAAGGGCGATGTCCTGCGAGAACTGAGTGAGGCATGCCGTAAGGGCGGCCTCAAGTTCGGTGTCTACCTCTCGCCATGGGACCGAAATAATCCGCAGTACGGCACCGGCGAGGCCTACAACGAGGTCTTCCGTTCGCAGCTGCGTGAGGTGCTCTCGTCCTACGGCCCGATCTTCGAGGTCTGGTTCGATGGGGCCTGCGGCGAGGGGCCCAATGGGAAGCGGCAGGTCTACGACTTCCCGAGCTTCCGCGCGGTCGTGCGCGAGCTGCAGCCCGATGCCGTGATCTTCAGCGATGTCGGGCCCGACATTCGTTGGGTCGGCAACGAGCAAGGGTGGGCGGGCGACACCTGCTGGGCCATGCTCAAGGTCGCGGGCCACGGCATCGGCAACGACAATCCACCGCCGACGAAGAGCCTGAATGAAGGCGACGAGGACGGCGAGTCATGGATCCCCGCCGAGTGCGATGTCTCGATCCGGCCGGGCTGGTTCTACCACGCACACGAGGACGACAAGGTCAAGACTCCCGCGCAGCTCTTCGACCTCTGGGAGCGCAGCGTCGGGCACAACGCCAACTTCCACCTGAATTTCCCTGTGGATCGTCGCGGGCTGATCCATGAGCAGGATGTGGCCGCCGTGCTGGGCCTTCGGGCGCTGATCGATGCGACCTACGGCGCTGGCACCGATCTCGCACGCGGGCGACCGACGGCCGCAGACTCGATGCGCGGCTTCAAACCGCGTGGCGCGAACGAGCCGCTTCGTCCCGAGCCCTTCGGCCCCGACAAGGCGGTCGACGGAGATCCGGCCACCTTCTGGGCGACCGATGACGGCACGACCGCGGCATCGATGGAGATCGAACTCGATCCATTGAAGGAGTTCGACCGCGTGGTGCTGGCAGAACCGATCGCGCTCGGCCAGCGCGTGAGGCACTTCCGCATCAGCGTGCCGGCCACCCCGAGCAACAACCATCGCGACTGGATCACGCTCGCCGAGGGCACGACCATCGGCCACAAGCGCATCGTGCGCGTGCCGGTGACGAAGGCGCGCCACGTGCGCATCGAGATCCTCGACAGCCGCGCCTGCCCCTGCCTGAGTTCGGTGATGGTGCACCGGACGAGGTAAGCCTCGGTGCCACGATCGCGCGAGGACACAGACACCCAGCCGTCAGGCCTCGCGCACATCACTCACACCGCGCATCACTCCCAAGTGCCCAGGTCGATGTCGTCGTCCGCAGCGGGCTCGCCCGGCGTCTTGAGCCGCAGCTCGATCGTGCGCGGCGCGCGCGGAGCATCGAGTTCGATGCGCGCTCGTTCGATCACGCGGCCATCGGGGGCGAACTCAAGCTCGACCCGCAGCGGTGCACCACGCAGCGCACCACCGGTGACGAGGCCGGTGCGCATAGCCGCCTGCACGTCCGCGTTGGGCCGCCGTGCTCCGCCGCCGGGCTCACCGGTACGCGACTCACCAGCGAGCGCGCCACGGTCGTCGCGTACTGCACCGTCCGGCTGCGTGCCTTGACGCATCGACTCGGCACGCTCTGCGGCAGCCTTGGGGTCGATGCCATTGGGCATCCATTGCCTGCGGGCGATCAGGGTCTTCCAACGCGGGTACTCGACGACCTGCAGGTCGTAGCCCTTCTTCAAACGCGGCAGCACCGAATCAAGGGTCATCCAATCGACATCGACCAGCAAGCCGGACTGGCGTGCCGATTGCTTGGCCCCCTGCTGCGCCGGATCGCGCGACTCCTTGCCGTCATCGGTCCCGCGACGGCGCACCTGGCCATCGGGCCCCTTGAACCACGCGCCTTGCGCATCGCGGCCGAACTCCATGCGCTTGCCGGAGTCATCGAGCTCGAGGTAGCCGAAGGATCGCGGTTCGCTGCCCGCCACGTGCGTGATCTCGCCTTGCATGAGGCGACTGGCGACCGGACCGCCCCATCGCGTGATGCGGATCTCGTAGGTGCGCGAGCCAGGCTCTGCAAGCGCGGCCTCGGCGGATCCGATCACATCACTCGCATTCGCAGCCGATGGGCTGATCGCCATGGGCACCAGCACGGCCAGCGTGACCGCCATCAGCAGGATGGCGGCAATCGGCCCCATCGACATCGGCTGCATGATGCGTGCACGCCGCGGCTCGACCCGAGCCACCGTGGCGCCAACACTCTCGGAGGCATGCGCCGCCATGAGGCCGTGCATGACATCGTCATCCAACTGCTTTGGGTCGCGTGGATCAGGGAATGCACTGCTCATGATGGCTCCTCGTCGCGAGCATCGGCTGCATCGCGCTCATCGCTACCGGGCACCAAACCCTTGGACCGAAGACACCGCGCCACGAGGGCACGGCCGCGGATGGCGCGCTTGCTGGCCAAGTCATCGCTGATCCCGAGTTCCCCCGCGATCTCACCGATCGACTGGCCACCGCCGTAGTGGCGCTCCAGAACCTCCCGGAAGGTGGCCGGCAACGCCTGGACGCAGCCGCGTACGCCCTCGGCGAGCTGCCGACCATCGAGCTGGTCCTCGATCGCAACGAACCGCTCGGCCAGGCCCTCGATCCGCACGATCTCATTCGCATCGTCCATCGCGATGCGGCGACGGCGCGCCTCGCGGCGCACGGAGCCCATCACGACCTTGACCGCTATGCCGCGCAGCCACGGCCCGAGCGGGCGTGACGCGTCGAACTCGGCGCGGCGGGTCCAGGCGATGGCGAGGGTGTCCTGCACGAGGTCCTCCACGACATCGCTCGAGGCCACGCGGCCGCGGCACGCAGCGGCAACGAAACCGACCAGCAGGAAACGCTCCTGCGCGAGCCGGCGATCAAAGGTGTCGTGGCTCTCCATGGGTCGAATCAGCCGTTGCTGCGGGATGTCCCTTGGGGTTGCCGCGCCGGCAGGCGGGCGGACAGCCGAGGGGCGGAAATCACGAGCCCAACCGGCGTGGATGCCCGGCCGAGAACACAGTGGCGTACATGGCTCCCTGGACGGCCGCAAAGAGCGGCATCCCAAGGAGCGGCATCCCGACACAGAGCAGGAACACGCTCAGGACCAGCACGATCCCGTACACGAACAGCAGGGCGAACATTGCCGGCGCCTTGCCCGCGGTGAGCGACCACGAACGTCGGAGCGTGGCTCCAAGGCCTTCCTTGGGCAGCGAAGGGTCGGCAGCGAGCGCACCCATAAAGATCAGGCGTGGCATGATCCAGATCGAGATGGCCAAGGCTCCAAGAGCCGCCAGCAGCACACCGAAGCCACCCAGCAAGCCAATGTTTCCGAAGTTGCCATTCAGTTCGAAACCCGCGGCCAAGCCAAGCATGACCAGCCCAGGGATCACCGCTGCGACGATCGCCACCCCGATCAGCAGGATCGACACGAAGTACGCCAGCACGACCGTCCAGTAGCGCTGGAAGCCGATGAAGAGATCCGCGACCTGACCCGCACCGCGCGCAGCGCGAGCGCCGGCCACCACGAAGCCCGCAAGCAGCGGGCCGCCGATGAAGATCGAGAGCAGCCATCCGACGAGATCGAGCCCGAGCGCACCGGGCGCAGTTGTGCCGGACTCTTCGGCCGCCGCACGCAGCATCTCAGCGATCATGCCCGGCACGCTGAGCGCGTACGACAACGCCAGATAGATCAGCCCAATCAGCACGAGCGCGCTCCGCCTTGCCTTGAACGCCTTGTGGCCAAGCTGCGACGAACCGCCGTAGGTGAAGGCCGGCAACTCCTCTTCAGGTATGGGTGTCGTGGCCAAAGGCGGGTGTGATGCGCCAAGCACCGCATTGGCGCGTGCGGTCATGCTGGCACCGCCTGCAAGCTGCGCGAGCAACGACGCGATGACGGGGTCCTGAGCGGCCGTCGTCCACGCGGTGTCGCCCACCGAGCAGACCTTCGTCCCGGCACTGATCCGGCCCAGGGCGACCAGGCGCTCGATGGCTACGCGATCGTGCG
>VGXJ01000193.1 GCA_016873375.1 Phycisphaerae bacterium | reverse complement strand
ACTCGCGCCGCATGGTGAGCGCGCTCCAGACGCCGCCGAGGACCAGCGCCCACATCACCAGCGTGACCGGCACGCGGTTGCGGACGCCGAAGCGGATCAGGCCCTCGATCACGGCTCGGTCCCGGGCGCGGCCGTGGGCTGGGCCACGCTCGCCGCCGACTCGCCCGGACGCAGCGGCTCGACGCGGGCACCGACCTCGATGCGCCGCGCGGCGTCGAGCACGACCAGCGTGCCGTGCGGCAGCGGCTCCTCCAGGGCGAGCCATTCGACATCATCCAGACCCGACTGCGGCTGCGCGCGACAGATCGCGTACGCCGTGCGAACGGGCTGCCAACGCACGCGGCCATCCTCGACGAGCAGCAGTCGATCGTTGCGCACGCTGCGGCGCGGCACCACGGTGCGCGGCGTCGCATCGGGAGCGGAGACGGTCGCTTCGACGAACGAGCCGGGCACGAGCCCCGATCCGCCCGGCAGCTCCGCCCACGCCACCAGGGTGCGCGCCACCGGATCATCCTCGGGTGCCAGGTGAGTGAGTGATCCCTCGATCGCCACGCCCGAGGCATCGGTCACCTGCACGCGCTGGCCCGCGGCCAAGGCAGCGCGGCTCGAGGCCGGCAGCGCGATCGGGACTTCCAAACGACTGGGTTCGACGATGCGCGCGATCACGCGGCCAGGCGCAACCGTCTCGCCCGGCTTGACGGGGAGTGATTGCAGGATGCCGGCGATGGGTGCCAGGATCGTGGAGCGCTCAACCGAGAGCCGCGCACGCTCAGCGGCCTCCGACTGCGCTTCGCCCTGCGCCGAAAGCGCCTCGCGACGCGGTGCCACCATGTCGAGCGCCTCGCGCGCCATGGACAGGCCGCGATCGGCGGCAAGGGCGGCCGTGCGTGCCCGATCGAGCTCGCGCTGCAGCGCCACGCCGTCGGCGAAGGCGGCTTCGACGCGAGCCACCTCCTCGCGCGCCAGCTTGAGCTCCTCGTCAGCCAACCGCAGCGAATCGGCAAGCGCCCGTTCCTCGATGTCGAGGCCCTGCTTCTGGGCGCGGAGTGCGGCGAGCGATTGCAGTGCCGCCTGCAGCTGCCGGCGCGCATCGTCGCCGTCGAGCTCAAGAAGCACGGCCCCCTTCTCGACGCGCATACCCTCGCGCACCCCGGGACCGAGCGCCACGACCACGCCTTCCACGCGCGCAGCGACATCGGCCGACTCGAGCGCGCGCACCGTGCCGTAGCCGCGGATCCCGCGGACCGCCGGCATGGGCGAGACTTCCATGACCGCAATGGGCACCGGGCGTTCGTCGGGCACCTTGCTCGCGGCGACCGGTCGCGTGCGCACCATCCAGATCACGAGCACGATCGCACCGAGCACGATGCCCAGGCTCAGGCAAGCACGGCGCAGGAGGTCCAGACGCGACGGGCGCGGGGCGAACGGGGCATCGGGATCGAGGGCATGCATGGCGAAGGGGGGACTGTAGTCCATGCCGCTTCGTGCGAAACGGGCGTTCGGTTGCACGCGGCCACTAGACTCCGCGCTTCCATGGCTGAATCACCGACAAGCCTGAGTTCGAAGGATGTGGCGCACGTCGCGCGGCTGGCACGGCTGCACCTCGATGACGCCACGATCGAGTCGTATCGGACGCAGCTCGCCTCCGTGCTCACGCACATCGCGCGCCTTGGGAACGTCGACACGGCAGGCGTGGATCCGATGGCCCATCCGCTCGACACGGTCAACCGCCTCGACGATGACGAACCCGGCCCGGTGCTCTCGCTCGATCAGGTGCTCATGAACGCACCCGCCCGCGAGGGGGACTTCATCGCAGTGCCCAAGGTGCTCGGAGGCGACAGCGCATGATCCGCGCCGACGCCACCGCGGTCGCAGCGGCCATCCGTTCGGGCGCGCTGCGTGCCGTCGATCATGCGCGTACCACGCTCGACGCGATCGACGCAGCCAATCCCGGACTGAACGCCTACCACGAGGTCTTCCACGAGGCTGCTCTTGAACGCGCTGCAGCCATCGATGCGATGATCGCAGCCGGTCGCGATCCGGGTCCGCTGGCCGGCGTGTGCGTGGCCGTCAAGGACAACATCGCCACGACCCTCGGCCAGACCACATGCTCGAGCCGGATGCTCGAGGGCTACCGATCACCCTTCGAGGCCACAGTCGTCACGCGGCTCCTGGGTGCCGGTGCCGTGATCGTCGGCAAGACGAACATGGATGAGTTTGCGATGGGCTCGAGCAGCGAGACCTGCGCGTGGGGCGTGGTGCGCAATCCACATGATCCGACCAGGACACCCGGCGGTTCAAGCGGCGGCTCGGCGGCGGCGATGGCCGCGGGGCTCTGCGACCTCTCGCTGGGCTCGGACACCGGCGGCAGCATCCGTCAACCAGCCGCCTTTTGCGGCATCGTCGGCCTCAAGCCGACCTACGGCCGCATCAGCCGGTGGGGACTCGTCGCCTTCGGCAGCAGCCTCGACCAGATCGGCCCCTTCGCGGCGACGGTGCGCGATGCGGCGCTGGCCTACGGCGTCATGGCCGGCGTGGACCCGCATGACTCCACGAGCGCTGCCATCGCGGTCGAGGACTGGCAGGCCACACCGGCCACCGATCCACGCGCGCTGCGCGTGGGTGTGCCGTCGCAGTACTTGTGCAACAACGATCCAGCGGTCACCGAGGCGCTGGATCGCGCGCTGGCGCTGCTCCGTGCGGCAGGCGCGACGATCGTGGACATCGACCTGCCGATGACCGACCACGGCATCAGCACCTACTACGTGATCGCCCCTGCCGAGGCGAGCAGCAACCTCGCTCGGTTCGACGGCATCCGCTACGGGCACCGTGCGGCGCAGCGTGCTGGCGAGGGACTCGAGGAGCTCTACGCGCGCAGCCGAAGCGAAGGCTTCGGTGCGGAGGTGCAGCGTCGCATCATGCTCGGCACCTATGTCCTCTCCAGCGGCTACTACGACGCCTACTACGACCGCGCGCTGCGCATCCGCCGGCTCATCAAGCAGGAGTTCGACACGGCCTTCGCACGGTGCGATGTCATCCTCGGGCCCACGGCGCCCACCGCGGCGTTTCCGATCGGCGGCGTGACCGACCCGCTGCAGATGTACATGAACGACGTGTACACGGTGAACACCAACATCGCGGGCATCGCCGGCATCAGCCTTCCCGGCGGGACCGACCGCTCGAGCGGCCACGAGCTGCCGGTCGGGCTGCAGCTCCAGGCGCCGGCGTTCGCCGAGAATCGCTTGCTGCGCGCAAGCGAGTTGCTCGAGCGCCTGCTGTCGGCCTGACGCAGGATGCCGTCTCGAGCACGCGCCGCATGGCGTTGGACATCGCATGCGCGGGCAACGCATCGTCGGGAACCCTGTGCCAGCCACGCGCGATGCGCGGCGGCGCCTTCGCCACCCAGACCCTGAAGTGCACCCGTCGCGGCGAGGTCACCACGGTGAAGGTGCCCGCCTCAACGATGCCCCGCACGCGAGGCCATGCTGCGTGCGGCTCGAACGCATCGACCGAGTCGGCCGTGGCATGCTCGATCGTGGGTGACTGCCAGAGCCCCGCCCAAAGGCCTCGCTCGCTTCGTTGTTCGAGCACGATGCCCCGAGCATCACGCATCACCAAGGTGTCCCAGTGCACGGTCGGCTTCGCCGCCTTTGGCGCGATGGCCGGAATGCGATCGATCGAACCGTCCCGATGGGCGATGCAGCGCGAGCGCCATGGGCACGCGTCGCACCGCGGAGCCCGCGGTGTGCAGGTGAGCGCGCCCAGTTCCATCAATCCCTCGTTCAAGGCCGAGGGGCTCGATGCTCGCTCCACGAGGTCCTGCGCGGTCGACCAGAGCCAATCCCGGGTGGAACGCCCAGCTGGGTCCAGAGGACGACCATGGACCCGAAGCAGCACACGCGCCACGTTGCCATCGACGATGGCTGCCCGTTCACCATGGACGATGCTCGCGACCGCACCGGCGGTGTACCGGCCAACCCCCGGCAAGCTGACGAGCTCGTCGGCGCGTTCGGGGACCCGGCCACCGAACCGGGCCACGCAAGCCTTGGCTGCTTCATGCAACCGGCGCGCGCGGCGGTAGT
>VGXJ01000192.1 GCA_016873375.1 Phycisphaerae bacterium | reverse complement strand
GATGTCCTCGTACTTGGGGCGGTCGCCGAAGGTGAAGCGCTCCTCGGGCAGCATCTGCTGGTACTTGAAGAACGCAAAGGCCTTCTTGCCGGCGGTGTGCAGCACGACCTGCTTGCCCTGGGCCTTCAGTGCCTTGATGCGGACCATGGCCGTGCGCAGCACATTGCCGTTGTAGGCGCCGCAGAGGCCACGATCGCTGCCGATGACGAGCACCAGCACCTTGCCCGACGAACCGCCGCCCTGCAGAAGCGGATGCGAGACATCACCGGCCGCTGCGGCGACTTCGCCCACCAGTTGTCGGATGCGATCGGTGTAGGGGCGGGTGGCCTTGGCCCGGGCCAGCGACGCCGTGAACTTGGCGGTCGCGATCATCTGCATGGTCTTGGTGATGCGCTGGATGGTGCGGACGGCAACCATGCGCTTCTTGATCTCGCGGATCTGTGCCATAGGGGTGGAAATGGTAGCGTCCGTGGCCGGCCGCCGCCGCGCGCGAAACCCCGGCCTACGCTGCAGGAAACCGTGTCCGCGACCCTCCGCATCATCGATGCCAACCGAAATCGGGCCCTCGAAGCGCTCCGCGTGCTTGAGGACCTCTGCCGGTTCTCGGTCGGTGATCGCGCGCTCTCGGAAGGGTTCAAGGCTGCTCGCCACGCGGTTGCCCAGGCGCTTGAGAGCCTCGATGCGTCGCGCCTCCTCGCCTCGCGCGATGCGCATGGCGATGTGGGCACGACCATCACCGGGGCCGCGGAGCATGACAGGCCCACGCTGCATGCCATCGCATTGGCCAACGGCTCGCGTGCAGCCGAGGCGCTGCGCTCCCTCGAGGAGTCGCTCAAGCTGCACGACACGATCGCCGCCACGCGCATCGAGCGCATCCGCTACCGAACCTATGACCTGGCCCGCGACCTCGCGCTGCGACTTGCCGGCAGCGCCCCGCGTCAGTGGGCCGTTTGCGTGCTCCTGACCGAGTCGATCTGCTGCATGCCGTGGCTCGATGCCGCGAAGGCCGCACTCGACGGCGGCGCCGACTGCCTGCAGCTTCGCGAGAAGCACCTTGATGGCGGCGAGCTGCTGGCGCGCGCCGTGTTGCTCCGCGAGCTCACCCGATCCGCTGCAGCAAGCCTGATCATCAACGACCGCATCGACGTTGCGCTGGCCAGCGATGCCGATGGCGTGCATCTAGGCCAAGGCGACCTGCCCATCGCTGCTGCGCGCTCGATCGCCGGTTCGGCCCTCTTGATCGGTGCGAGCACGCACGATCCGCACGAGGCCGCCGAGGCCGTGGCTGCGGGTGCCTCGTACTGCGGCGTCGGATGCATGTACCCATCCGGGACCAAGGATGGGCTGCCGATCGCAGGCCCGAGCTACCTCGTGCGCTTCCTTGCCGAGCACCCCGGCACGCCGCACCTGGCCATCGGGGGCATCGACGAGGCAAAGGTGCGTGAACTCGCCGGGCTCGGGTGCCGCGGCGTGGCAGTCAGCCGCGCCGTCCTCGCCGCACCCGATCCCGCCGAAGCCGTGCGCCGGCTCCGCGGAGCGCTCGCCCATGGCTGAGCGCGGTCAGCCCGGGCCCACCCAACTGCGCACGGCCCGCGATCCAGATGCCGTGCTCACGCTGCTGGGCACAGGAACATCCGCTGGTGTGCCGCTGATCGGCTGCGATTGCGCGACCTGCACCAGCACCGACCGTCGCGACCGCCGACTGCGCACGGCAGCCATGCTGCGTTTCGACGACGCGCAGGGCGTGCGCCGCACCGTGCTGCTCGATGTCGGCCCCGACCATCGGCAACAGGCCCTTGAGCATCGCATCGATCGTGCCGACCACATCCTGCTCACGCACAGCCATGTCGACCACATCTGGGGGCTCGACGAGGTGCGCCGCTACAACGCGCTGATGGGCACCTCGATTCCGGTGATCGGCGATGCCCGCACGATCAACGAAGTGCGCCGGATCTACGCCCACATCTTCGATCGCGTGCACAACGCCAACGACAGCTGGGTCGCCGACCTCGCAGCAGTGCCGATCTCGCCCAGCGAGTCGATCGACTGCCATGGGATCACCGCCACCGCCGTGCAGATGCTGCATGGCCGGCTTCCGATCCTGTCGTGGAGGTTCGATGGCCCCGGCCCGCTCTTCCCGCTGGTCTATGCCACCGATGTGAACGGCATCCCTCCCGACTCGTGGCACCACCTCACGGGCACGCGCACCCTCGTCCTCGATGGCCTGCGGTTCAGGGCGCACCCCACGCACTTCTCGATCGACCAGGCCGTCGATGCAGCCACGCGCATCGGCGCCGCCCGCACGGTCTTGGTGCACATGACCCACGACATCCTGCACGAGCGCGATGCACTCAACCTGCCCGAGGGGATCGAGTTCGGATTCGATGGCCTCGAGCTTCGCTGAGCACCGCGCATGCAAAGCGGCGGGCACCGACGCGTTACCCGCTGGCGAGGCCTAGACTGCGGCAATGAGCAACCACTACCCCTTCACCCTTCCCCCGCTGCCGTACGCCGAGAACGCACTTGAGCCCGTGATCGACGCACGGACGATGAACATCCATCACACCAAGCACCACAATGCGTATGTCACGAACCTGAACGCCGCGCTCGAGCCCCATGCCGACCTGCACGGGCTCTCGCTGGACGAACTCTGCCGACGCATCGCGTCGCTTCCCGATGGCCTGCGCAACCCGGTGCGCAACAACGGCGGCGGCGCCTGGAACCACACCATGTTCTGGTCGCTCATGGCTGCGCCCGGAACAGGCGGCCAGCCGAGCGACGCGCTCGCCAAGGCGATCAACGCCGCCTTCGGCTCGATGGACGACTTCAAGAAGAAGTTCGCCGCAGCGGGCACGGGCCGCTTCGGTTCAGGCTGGGCGTGGCTGTGCGTGATGCCCAACGGAACGCTCGCCGTCTGCTCGACCCCGAATCAGGACAACCCGCTCATGGCGGGCATCAGCGACTGCGAAGGCACGCCGATCCTCTGCCTCGATGTGTGGGAACACGCCTACTACCTCAACTACCAGAACCGTCGCCCCGACTACATCACCGCATGGTGGGGTGTCGTCAACTGGAACGAGGTCAACAAGCGCTTCGACGCCGCCAGCAAGCGCTGAGGCTCGATCCAGGAACATGACCTGCGGGCCGATCGGACCATCCGGTCGGCCCGCTGTCGTGGCCACACGCCGGAGCAGTCGCCTGAGTGGTCACGGTGCCGCAGGAGCGGCCAGATCGGAGCGCAGTCCATCGACCATCGCCCGGAAATCCAGGCGATGCGTCTCGACCGTGCGTTCGGGGCCATTCAGGCGCAGGAACACATTGCGCCCGGGCGCTTGCACGATCGCACCGAATTGCATCTGGCCCGGTCGCGGTGCAGCCGCACCCATGCCCTGGTACGCGCCCTTGAGCTCGATCAGCGCCACCTTCATGCCAGCGACCGTGATGTCCTCGCGCACCGGCACGATCGCCCCTCCATCCTCTGCGCGGAACTGCCGCACCCATCGTTCGATGTTGGCATCGATTGGGCCGCCGTCGCCGCCTGCGAAGAGGCTCACCACGAGTTCAGCGGCACCCCCGTCCTCTCCACCGGGGCCGGGAACGGTGTACTGCAGCGTGCGGAACTGCATCGTGGGCAGCTGCCACTGCCAGGTCGTGGGCTTGGGAAAGCTCAGCCCGCCCACTTCGATGACGGTGGCGTCGCTCGTTGCGCTGCTCACTTGCCACGATGGTTCTGCACTCGGCGCAGCATTCGTCGCTGCACCTGCCACGGTCGGAGCAGCGGCTTGGCCCGCGGCCTCTGGCGCCTTCGCCGCTGGCGGCTTGGGGCCCGCGGGTGCAGGCGGCTTGGGCTGGGCATCGTTGCAGGACACGGTCGCCAGCGATGCGAGGAGCGAGGCATGGAGCGCGGTGCGTCGAGCAATCATGCTTCTAGCATAGGGCGATGGCCGCTGCAGCTTCGATGAACGTCTCCGCGTGGTGTCCTGCCTCGGGCGATCGTCATGGCCTGCACTGGTCGGATGGCGTGCTGACCGACCGTGATCCGGGCGCCAACGCCATTGATCTGCCGCCCGGCGCGTTCGCCGTGCC
>VGXJ01000191.1 GCA_016873375.1 Phycisphaerae bacterium | reverse complement strand
AGAGCTTGATGCCGAGGAACTGCGGATTCGAGTCGCGGCCGTTTTGGGTCGAGCCCTGGCCCTTCTTGTGTGCCATGACGAAAAGTCCTTTCGAGAGCGAGTCGGGGAGTGTAGAGGCAGTCGAGCCCCTTGTGAAGCGCCAACCTCCGTGGCCACCAGTGATTATCAGGGCCGTTGAGGGCCGATCAACTGGCCAAATCCACGGTCGCGGAGCCAATTCAACTCAGCGCATGACCCATTCGCGGTTCTTGAGCAATGCAGGCTCCGAGCGCCGCCCCTTGGGGTCACCCGGAACGGCATAGTCCAACCGAAGGTTCTCGCGCAAGGTGACCTTTTCCCCTGTCTTGGGGTGCACCTTCTGCTCAGTCTCGCTTGAGGCACCAGCGATGAACACGGTCAGTTCCTTGCCATCGGTCCCGTCAGCCAGCCATGCCACCATGCCGGTACGGCCGTTGTCCTCCCCGGGGAGCAGGTCATCCATCACTGCGAACTGGTCCTCGACGCCTTCTTCGGCCATGGACGCACAGATCGCCTTGCGCACCTGCGGCGGAACATCGTTGCCACCGCGCATGAGGCGCCCTTCCGCGTCAAGAAGCTGGATCTTTGGGGACCAAAGCAGCGATTGCTTGGTCTGGTTCACCACGTCGTAGACGAAGTACCAGTAGCCCTTGCCATCCCGAGGATCGACCCACAGGCGCAGGCCCTTGGGCCGCACATCAAGCTTCCACTGCTCACCGAGCAACGCCGCGACGGCAGGTTGCGGCGCAGACCACGGCAGGGCGACGAGTGACGAACCAGCGAGGAGCGCGATGGCCAGCGGGCGGATCAGCATGGTCCAAGTGTATCGACCCTCGCTCGCGCCCCCTTGCTCCGATACGCTTTGGGCGTGTCGCTTCTTGACCGAACCGGGCTCTTTGGCCACGCCCCAGACTGGGGCGAGCCCTTTCGGCCTTCGGTCTCCCAACGGGCCGAGGCGCTCCGCCGCCTTGCTGGCCCCGACCCAAGCGTCCTGCGCCGCCTGATTCGCGACGCGCGGACCGACCCCACGTTCTTCGAACACGCTTGGTGCGTCACAGACCCTGACGGCTGCATTGGTGCCACAGCGCTCCTGGCTCCCCAGGCCGGAAACACGCTGCATGCCCTGCTCACGCGCGGCTCGTCCGATACCGCCATCCCCGCGCTCGGGCGCCTTCTCGCCCGAGCCTTGGCTGGTGCGTACGGACAGGGCCGTGCCATGGCGCAAGCCCTCGTAGAGCCCGCACGCGGCCGAGAACTTCGCATCTTGGAGGCCGCTGGCATGCGCCGCCTCGCCACGCTGGGCTACTACGAACGCGCGCTGCCTCGTCGCGGCCGTGTTGCGGCCTCGTGGCCTGCTGGGGCCTCGATCACGGCCTGTGACGTGCAGAGCGATGAGGGTCACGCCACGCTCTCGGCGCTCCTGCAGGCCACCTACGAAGCCACGCTCGACTGTCCGGCGCTGGCCGGCCTGCGAACCCCTCAGGAGACGCTGGAAGGCCATCTGGCCACCCACGCGGTCGATCCCGACCTCTGGACGATGGTCTGGCTGGAGGGCCGCCCCGCCGCCGTGAGCATGTGCGCACCGCTGCCCGGGACTGATGCTGCGGAACTCGTCTACTTCGGTGTGGCGCGTTGGGCTCGCGGCCGAGGGATCGGCCCTGCTCTGCTGCAGCACTCGATCGGACGACTGGAGCACCGTGGCGTGTGCAGCCTGCACTTGGCGTGCGACGAAGCGAACGCTCCGGCGCTTCATCTCTATCACAACGCCGGATTCCACAGGACGATGCGTCGCATCGCGTTCATCCACGCGCTGCGCTGACGAGGTTGTCCACAGTGCATGCACCGCTGCACACGCGCCAGTGCGCAAGGAATTCCTTGATCCGCAAGTGCGTGCGAACACGCGGCTTGCCGATGCGTGCGCACGAAGTCGCAACGATCGCCTTGGCAGATCCTGAACATGGGCTAGAGTGTGCGGCCCGGTCAGGATGACCGTCGCCCGATTCTCGTGGGCGGCTCGCACGGACGCCGAGGTCCACGCCACATTGTTCTCGGCACGGAGAGATCGTGCAGCGACGACGCCACCCGTCGGTGCTGTCCCCTGTCCCTGCCGGGTCCCGTCACCCCTTGACCCGAGCATCGCGCTTGAACGACACCCAGACCTCCTGCTCCTTCGATGCGCGCACCTCCTCAACGGGACGCGACGCGATCAGCGAAGCAATCCGCAGCCGCATCGGTGAGGTCCCCTTCCGCATGTGGTTCGAGAGCCAGTCGGAACTCGCCATCGATGGCAGTTCGCTCGATGTGGCAGTGCGCACCACCTTCGCCAGCGACTGGATCGAGCGTCACTACAGAGGGGTGCTCGAATCAGTGATGCGCGAGCGCAGCGGTGCCGGTGCCAAGGTCACGATCCGTGCAGCGCCGCAGCAGGCGCAGGCTCCCGCCCCGCGCAAGGGGCGCGGCGATCCCGAGCGCGCAATCGAGACGGCACTCCCGGAGCGCGAACGGCGAACCCGCCCCGGCAGCGAGTGGCGGACCTTTGATGACTTCGTCGCAGCTCCGAGCAACCGCATCGCCCTCGAGAGTGCGCGGCAGTTCGCAGCCGGCACGCTGCCGGGCGTGAACCTGCTCGTGCTCCACGGCCCCTGCGGCGTCGGCAAGACCCACCTGCTGCACGCGCTCTGCTCAGCGCGCCAATCGGCCGGCTCCACGCGGGTGCGGTACCTGACCGGCGAGCAATTCACCAACGGCTTCCTCGCGGCGCTGCGGGCCAACACCGTCTCGGCGTTTCGCCAGCGCGTGCGCGAGTGCGACCTCCTGGCGATCGACGACGTGCACTTCCTCGCCGACAAGACCGCGACGCAGGCTGAATTCCTGCACACGATCGACGCCGTCGGGCTGATGGGAGCGAAGGTCGCGATCGTGAGCGATGAGCATCCGCGCGAGATTGCCAGGCTCTCGAAGGCGCTGGTGAGCCGCCTGCTGGCAGGGATCGTCGCCAAGGTCGATGCCCCTGACCGGGATCTGCGCAACGCCCTCGTGCGGCGATTCGCCCAGCGACGCGGCCTGCGGCTCACCGACTCTGCAGTCGACTGCGTGGCCAGCCGCTGCGTCGGCAGCGTGCGCGAGATCGAGGGCGCCGTAGCCAAGCTGGCTGCGGTCTCGGTGCTCGACACGCGACGCCTGCAGGGCGAGGCGATCGGGGAGTCCTCGGTCACCCAGGTGCTCGATGCCGACGCTGCCAGGGAGCGACGCACCAACGTACGCATGCCGACGATCATCGATGCTGCCTGCGAGGCGCTGGGCGTCGAGCGATCCGAATGCCTGGGCACAAGCCGCCACCGCCGCGCCGTTCTGGCGCGCGGCGTGATCGCCCTGCTTGCGCGGGAGTTCACCACGCGCAGCTACCCAGAGATCGCGAAGGCCATGGGCCGCAGCACGCACAGCACGATCCATGCCGCGGCAAGCCGCGTGCAGAAGCTCGTCGAGGAGCGCGCATCCATCGAGACCGGCGACGGCCCGTGCGGTGCCGATGAACTCGTGGCCCGTGTGCGCCGCTCGGTACTGGCCGCGCCGCGTTCCTGAGCCTCCCCCGAACAAGCGTTCCCCTACACTGGCGGCCATGGTCATGATGGGTGCGGTCGGTCAGATGGCGCTTGCCGCCCTCGTGCAGTTCGAGCAGATCGATTACACCCAGGCGAGCCTGGATGGACTGGTGCGTTTGATCGCACCGCGCGCCAACGGCGCTCACCACGATGCCCTGCTGGCCTTGCGATCGATGAAGGATCCGCGGCTCGCGCCGTTCTTCAACGCGCTCGCGCAGCACCCTGATCCGACGGCCGCGATCGATGGCCTGCTCGGGGAGGCGGAACTGGCCAGCCCCGCTGGTGTCACGCCGCTGTCGCTGCGCCTGGTCACCGACACGCCCACGCGCCTCGCGGCGATGCGTGCCGCGGTCGGGCTCAAGCTCCTCTCGCCGGCCGCAGCGCGCGAGATCATGGATTGGGACGACATCGAACCGCTCGATCGAGCCGTGCTCGCCAGCGTGCTGCTGCAGGCAGGCGAGTCGATCGACGCGGCCTCGATCAGTCCACT
>VGXJ01000190.1 GCA_016873375.1 Phycisphaerae bacterium | reverse complement strand
GGCAGCCGAGCACATGCACGCGGCAGAGTCCCCCAACCGTGTCCTTGGCGACCTTGGCGGCATGGATGTGCTCGACGAGGCGTGCGTCCGTCACCGGGCATGGACACGCAACCTCAGCACCATCTCGTGCTGCACGCAAGCCCGGGAGCGATGCTGCATCGACCTCGACGCTCGCGAACGCATCGATTGCACCGAGCACGTAGCCGAACGCCTCGATGCCCACCTCGCGGAGCAAGCACCCCACGAGCGCACCAGCCGCCACACGCGCTGCGGTCTCGCGTGCACTCGCGCGCTCAAGCGTGCCGCGGCAGTCGTTCGTGAGCCACTTCACGCTGCCAGCCAAGTCTGCATGACCGGGACGCGGTTGATGAACTGGAGGCGTTCGCACGGGATCATCGATCCTGCTGTCGGCATTGACGATCTCGAGCGCCACCGGCGAGCCGAGCGTGATCCCCTGCCGCACGCCCGACAGGATCCTCACGCGATCGGTCTCGATGCGCTGGCGAGCGCCACGACCGTACCCCCCCTGGCGCCTGGCGAGCTCGGCATCGATCCAGTCCGTGTCCACACGCAGGCCGGCAGGAAGGCCCTCGACGAGGGCGATCAGCGCGGGACCGTGGGACTCGCCGGCAGTGCGGTAGCGGAGCGACATGGAAGGATCCTACGCGTGGCAAAAAGTGTTGGACGCCCGGGCCGAAATCGGGCCGGGCGTCCATGCCGCCGAGGGCGGCTCGCGGGAGGCGTATCACGCCGTCTCCCCGCCGTAGCTCGGGTGTTCCTTCAGGGACCGCGTGGCGCGAGGCACGCGCGGTCCCTGGCGCAAGCGCGCTCCGACGAGCGCTCGCGCCCAATCCCCTCCCCGCAGGAGACCTTCGCAAAGGCCTCGGCTGCGCTTCCGACTACGGCGACGGCGAACACGAGCGCCGCCAGCTTGCCCCATCCCCGACTGCCCCGATCCCCACGAGGCGCCTGCTCCCTTTCCTTCCCTCCGACGGTGCTGGGCATGTGCTGGTGACCGGTCATGTGTGCCTCCTTGGCGCAGGCCACACGACTCGGCCATCGAACACCACAACCGTACGTTTCACGGAACGACCACCAAGGAAACCACAAGGAATTCGGCACAATCGCCGCGATCGACGATTCAGGAAACCTGCACCGAAATCGTGGAAGGCCGCGTGCCCGTCCACAGTTCGCATTGCAGGGCCGCCTGGCGCAGGAACATGCCCGTGCCCGTGACCACGCGCGCTCCGCGCGACGTCGCCTGCTGCACGAGCGGCGTGCGCTCAGGCACATAGACGGTGTCCATGACGACGACCCCATCGAGCGCCACATCATCGGGGATCGGGCTCTCGTCGGGAGCGGGACCATCCTTCATGCCCAGTGGCGTCGCGTTGATGAAGGCGTGGAAGCAGCCGCACCCGATGGTCGATGCATCTCCCGCCTCGACACGCATCGGTCCACGCTCGCCCGGGCGTCCATCGAAGGATGCTGCCAACTCCACGGCGCGCGCGTGCGTTCGATTGATCACGACCACGTGGGCACCGGCGTTCGCGCAGGCCCATGCCATCGCACGGGCCACGCCCCCGGCACCGAGGATCGCCACGCGCAGCCCGCGCAGGTCATCGCTTGCCCGGTCGAGCGCCTCGGCCAGCGACTCGATTCCCGCAAGCGCATCGGTGTTGCAGGCACGGATGACATGCGACTGTGGATCGATGATGAGCGTGTTCGCTGCACCGATCGCCAGACTGGCTTCATCCAGCGTGCCGCCGCGTTCCTGCACGAAGCGCACCAGATGCTCCTTGTGCGGCAGCGTCACGCTCACGCCCGACAAGCCGAGCGTGGGGTGATCGATGAGTTCTGCCAGGCTTGCCTTGAACGACTCCCACGTCGGGCCTGCCGGCAGCGGCAGGTAGCAGGCATCAAGGCCCATCTGGCCGAACCACGCGTTGTGCACGATCGGCCCCCGGCTGTGCGAGACCGGCCACCCCACCACGCCGTAGACGCGCGTGTGCTGCGTGATGGACTTGATGCGATAGCGCTCGACGAGTTCGCGCACCGTCGGCTGTCCCGGCGCGGTGCCCTCCTCGTCATCGAGCCGGGCGAACGTGAGGAACGCCCCGAACTTCGCGCCCATCACGCGCGAGAGCACGCCCTGCTCGCCCATGCAGAGGGCGATCGTGGGGCCTTGGCGGCTGCCGAGCACCTCGAACGCCTCGAGGTTGTCGCGCACGGTGCGCGCAGTCCACGCCACCTTGGCCACATGGCACGCCGGATCCGACCACATCCGTTCCAACTCCGCCCACAGTGCCTTGGGGCGGCCGGCAAGGTCATGCAGGCTCACCACGAGCGACGGTCGCTGCGACTCGTCGGCGCTCGCGAGCGCGGCGTGCACCACCTGGCTGGCGCGCTGATCTCGCAGAAGCGATGCCTCCGCGTCCACGAAGCGCGGCGGCGTGCCGCACGCGATGGCATCGGCCAGCACCCGCGCAGCCTCGATGGGCGAACCGTCAAAGGCGCCGCCCTCGGCTTCGCTGCGGATCGTGAGGATCGCCGGGAGCGGACTGTCGTGCAGGAGCCGCTTGATCGCGCCGCCCGCATCAGGCAGCATGGCCAGGAGATCGATGCGCCACTCGACCAGGTCCGCGCCGTCGGCCTTGGCGCTGCGAGCGCGCTCGATCGCCGGCGACACGAGGTCAGGCCGATCGACGGTCACGCTGCAAGCCACGAAGGTCATGGGCAGAGCGTAGCGCGCGATCGAGCCACCACCGCACACGCATGATGTCCGGGCTTGCGCCACGGACTGATCGGTACCGGTGCCTGCCGACGGATCGATCGCCGGGCGCATACCGTGCGCGTCATGATCGACGATCCCGCTGGCATTGCCGACGAGGCCTACCTGTGGCTGCGAGGCCATCTCGAGGGGCACCTCTGCTTCGATGGCGAACGCCGACCGGTGAAGATCGTGCTCGCGCCGGATGGGCGCATCGTGGCTCCGGTCATGGTGGCGGTGCTGGCGAGCGGCGATGTCGTGCTCGAGCTGCCTGATGGCGAGCCTGACTCGATGCAGCTCTCGGTCACGCCCGAGCGATTCGTCGAGCGTGGTGACGATGCAGCCCTCTGCGATCGCTGGCGGATCTACCACGGCGATGCGCCCGATGTGAACTGGGCGCGCCTGGCGATCGATGCGTGCCGTCATGCGGGGTTCTATGTCGATGCCGAGGCGGTCGTGGTGCCCAACGCGCTGGCCGCGATCGAGCCCGCAGCGTGCAAGGCGCTCAATGCCGATCCTGCCCTGCTGCTGCGCGCGCTCCCTGGTTCATCGCGCACCACAGCCAAGGATGTGCGCGTCGTTGGGATCGATCCCGATGGCATGGATGTCCGGCGCGCCTTCGATGTCGTGCGCGTGCCGTGGCCCGATGATGTCGAGGTCACGAGCGTCGAGAGTGCACTCGCGGCCATCCGCACGATGGCAGGCTGAGCGCACACGCACCCTGCAGCGTCCAGAGCGCGGGACACATGGAACGGGGGCGGATTCAGGCCGTCACGGCGGCCGGTGCGTCGTTCAGCAGGCGCTCGGCGTAGCTGTTCATGGCGTCGCGCAGCTGCTCAAAGCTCTCGAGCACGTACAGGATCGGCTGATAGTGGTCGATCTCGAAGCTCGTGGCGCATACGGTCTCGAGGTCGAAGGGTCGACGATCGACATCGGCTGAATGCAGCGCGTGATGGCTCTCACCCGGGCTGCTGATGAGACCGGAGCCATAGAGCTTGACCAGGCCCGACTCACGGATGAGCCCGAACTCGACCGTGAACCAGAAGAGGCGCGCGAGGCGCTCGGTGTGCACGGGATCGTTCGTGAGCAGCGCGGCTTTGCCGTAGGTCTGGAGGAAGTCGGCGAAGGTCGGGTCGGCGTGCAGCGGCACATGCCCGAAGATGTCGTGGAAGATGTCCGGCTCGGGCAGGTAGTCGATCGACTCCTTCGGCCGGATCACGATCGTGGTCGGGAACTCGCGGCGAGCGAGGCAAGCGAAGAAAGCCTTGGCAGGCAGGTAGCCCGGGACCGCACGGCTCTGCCAACCGGTGAGGCGCTGCAGGAAGGTGTTCACGCTCTTGGGACCTTCCA
>VGXJ01000189.1 GCA_016873375.1 Phycisphaerae bacterium | reverse complement strand
CCTGATCCATCGAGCAGTGTCGAGCTCATCGACGGTGCCGATGATGCGCCGCCGCGCTCCACGCGCAGCGCCACAGGACCCAGATCGATCCGTGAACCCGCACGCAGCTGAATCGGCTCGTTCGGTGAAAGCGATGCACCATCGACCTTAGTGCCATGACGGCTGCTGAGATCGCGCACGGTCCATGTGCCGGCAACGGCTTCGATTCGGGCGTGCCGACGACTGACTGCAGGATGGTCGATCACGAGCGAGCAGTCGCTGCCTCGACCAAGGACGGCACCCGACTGGGGATCGAGCACGAGCGGAGCCGTTCCCATGGGAAGGCCGGAGAGCACGCGGAGCTGGAGCTCCCCGGAACTCATGGGGCGCCTGCGGGCGGGGGTTCTGCGGGTGCCGAGCCGGACGGTCCGCCCGGTTCGGTCGGGGAAGGCTTCTGCGCCTTGCCTGGTCGCCGACCGGCTCGCTCCATCGCCTCGCGGAGATTCTTCATGGTGGCTTCATCGATGCCTGCTCGCCGGGGATCGGCGGCAAGCGTGGTGGACCAGGTGGCGTCGCCCGCGCTGTAGCCCGAATCTTCAAGGCGTCGAGCGAAATCCGCCATGTGTGCAGCACCGTAGAAGACCGCGATGCGCTGCGGCGGTGCGGCGCTCAGTCGCCTCTGCAGGTCGGCCCAGACGACCTCATTGCGGTCGTCGAGGATCACCTTGCCTTCCTCGCCAAGCATGGCCCCGTCAGTCGCCGTCTTTGATCCAAGGACCTGCACCATGAGCAGCTTGACCGCCTCGCTCGCGCTGCCGCCTGAGGCGGCATCCATGAACTTCAGGATGGTCATGACCGTGCCGATGGCATCGCCGGAAAGACCACCACCGCGCAGGCTGCCCTGCACCATGCCATCGGTCACGCCGCGTCGCTCGAACGCCTGCTCGAGCTGCGAAAACGTCATGTCGCTCACCACCCAGCCGGGCTGCGCGTAGTCGATGCGATCGAGCTGGAACTCGAGGCCCAGCATGCGGGCCAGCTCGCGCTGCAGCCCATCGCCATCGGCCTTGGGCTGGCGCGATCGCTGCAGGAGCCGCAGGTCGGCATCCTCGCCGCTGCCGCCAATGCGGCCGTCGGCTCCGAGCGAGACAAGCGAGAACCCATCGTCGAGGGTGATGATCGCCAGCGGCTGACCCCAGGCATCGACGGCAGCCGCCTTGATCCAGGCCGGGAAGCGCGAATCGAACGGCTTCGAGTATTGCGCGACGCGTTCGATCGTGGGGACGGCACCATCTGCTCGCCATGTCGCGTCGATGCGGTCCCGCAGCCAGAGCATGCTGGCCCGCGTGGAGGCAACGCGGGTCGCCGCATCGCTGCCGCCAGGTGCGGCTGCACCGGTCGGGTAGACCGACTCGTACAGCACGAGGTCATGCGCATCGAGGATCGCCTGCAATCCCTTGTAGTAGTCGGCGGTGCCGATGTGCGCGACGCCGACCAGCGTGATCGACGGTGAGCCGTCACGCAGGAAGGTTCGCGTCGCTGTCTCAAGCACCATGCGTCCGTCTGCCTCGGTGCGCGAGGCGGTCCAGGCTGGGCCATCCACCGTGGGCTTTGCGGTCCCCGCGTCGTCAGCACGGACGAGCGCTCCGAACCACGACATCGTCACGCCAACCATGAGGAGCGCGCCGAGAGCCAATCTGGGATGCCCACCGGCCGTTCCTACGCTGCCGATCATGCTGCCAATCATGCGCTGAACACCTGCGAGGACACCGTGGTCGGCTGGGCGGCACGGGCACGACGCGTTGGGAAACCAGTCTTGGCTGCCGCGATCAAGGCCTCAAGACGCCCCATCGCACGGTCGGACTGCGCCTTGAACGCCATGTACGGGAAGAGCGTGACGAGCGCGACGACCAGCCCGGTCGCCGTGGCGATCAGCGCTTCCGAGATGCCGTTGCTGACCAAGCGCGGATCCGCAAGCGTGTCCTCGCCGCCGAGCACGCCGAAGCTGTCGATGATGCCGAGCACGGTTCCCAGGATGCCGAACATCGGCGCACCCGTGATGATCGCGCTCATCAGCACGCTGAAGCGCTCGATCCGCGGCCGCTGGCTCTCGACGACCGCGAGTGCCTGGGCGTCGTCGGTGCCCTCGTCGAGCAGTCCGCCCGCCACATCGGCGTAGAGGTTGTCGCCCGCGCGGTCCATGTTGCGCACGCCGTCCTCGTCGGCGTTGCGCAGTCGCGTGACGACGGTGTCGTACTCGCGCATGCCCCGGGGACCGTGCAGCCGCAGCCAGAAGAGCGTTCGCTCCACGGTGGCTGTCACGCTGATGATGCTCAGCACGAGCAGCGGCCACATGACGAGGCCGCCGTGATTCATGAACTTCAGGAAGTGCTCAGCAGGTCCCATGGAACGCGGCATCATAGGGACACGGTCGCGTTACACTCGGCCAGTGACCATGACCACGCAGCCGGATGTGTTCAACCTTGAGGACTTGGCCGCAATCGAAGCCCGGTTGTCCCGGCACATAGCCCACGCTGAGTACGCGCCGAACCTTCGAAGCGCCGTGGAATACGCACTCCTGGGCGGGGGCAAGCGGCTGCGCCCGACGCTGGTGCTGGCCTGCGCCCGTGCAGCCGGTGGTTCCATCGACGATGCGCTCGATGCCGCTGCCGCGATCGAGATGGTGCACGCCTTCAGCCTCGTGCACGACGACCTTCCCGCGCTCGATAACGACGACCTCAGGCGTGGCCGGCCCACGCTGCACCGGGCCATGGGCGAAGCGATGGCGATCCTCGCGGGCGATGCGCTCTTGGCGCTCGCCTTCCAGGCGGCATCTGCGTCGCCCCGCGGTGCGCTCCGGATCGTGATGGAGCTCAGCCGTGCGACGAACGCCATGATCACCGGACAGGTCCATGACACGCTCGGAGGCTTTCCTGCCGACATGGGCGCCGTGGATCGACTTGAACGGATCCACGCCAACAAGACCGGTGCCCTGCTGGTCTGTTCATGCCGGATGGGTGCGCTGAGTGCCGGCGCCCCGGAACCGCTGCTGGAACGACTGACCCAATGGGGCACGCTGAATGGCGTGATGTTTCAGGCGGTGGATGACCTGATCGACGAGACCCAGACGGTCGAGCATGCTGGCAAGGCAGTCGGCAAGGACCGTGATGCAGGCAAGCTGACCTACCCGACCGTGCATGGCCTCGAGCGAACGCGCAGCGAGATCGAGCGCCTGCGAAGCCAAGCGCTGGCGACCGTCGCCCCACTCGGCCCGGCGGGTGAGCCACTCGGTCGGCTGACCGACTACCTCGCCGGGCGCACGCGCTGACCCGCGGATTCGCCTTGGTTTGCCCAATCCAGGGACGCCCGGGCGTCGAAGACCACTAGACTTTGTCGCTTCACGAGAACCGATCATGGCCTACCTGCCGACCATTCAGTCCCCCGCCGACCTTCGACGCCTGAGCATCGCCCAGCTCCAAGAGCTCTGCGCCGAGATCCGCGCCGCGATCTGCGACCAAGTCTCGCGCAGCGGTGGCCACCTCGCGCCGAACCTCGGCGTGGTCGAATTGACCGTGGCCATGCACTATGTGTTCGACTTCGGTCACGATCGACTGCTGTTCGATGTCGGCCACCAGTGCTACACGCACAAGCTGCTCACGGGTCGCCAGCACCTGCTGCCCAAGCTGCGCCAGCGCGGCGGCATGGCGGGCTTTCCCGCTCCCGTCGAGAGTCCGTATGACCTCTTCAGCGTAGGCCACGCCGGCACGGCCATCAGCACTGCCGTGGGCATGGCGCGCGGCGATTCGCTCAACGGGGAAGGCTGGTCGCACGAGAACCCCGCCGGCCGCCGCGTCGTGAGCGTGATCGGCGATGCATCGATCGTCAACGGGCTCGCGATGGAAGGGCTCAATGGCGCCGGCACCCTGCACCGGCAGTTCCTCGTGATCCTGAACGACAACGGGATGAGCATCGCGAAGCCGCAGGGCGCGGTGGCGCAGTACTTCGACCGCGTGCGCCTCTCGCACACCTACGGCGAGTTCAAGAAGGCCGCAAAGCAGATCACCGACAACATCCCCGGTGGCCGCCTGGCGCGCGACCTCTATCACCGCGTCGGCGAGAGCAGCAAGAGCTTCCTCAGCGACGATGCGTGGTTCGAGCACTTCGGCCTGCTCACGGTCGGTCCCATCGATGGCCACGACCTGCCCAC
>VGXJ01000188.1 GCA_016873375.1 Phycisphaerae bacterium | reverse complement strand
TCTGCGGGCTGCCGGAAGGTGGTTGCTGGCGCCGGTCGCCGGTGGCGCGTGAGCGCGCGGCGGCTGAGTCCGCCCCCGCAGCACCGTCGGCGCCGCGCCCCTGACAGCACTGGCGGATCGTCATCTCAATCGCGATCAGACCGGAGGCACCATGGGCACATCCCCCGCACCGAGCGCGGGCCGCACTGGCTTCCCTTCGTCGCGGTCGATGACACCGATGCCGCGCACGCACGCGTACCCTTGGAAGCGCGCACGCTGGTACCCGTCTGTGCAAGTGAATGCGATCGAACCGACCGCCACACAGGCGAAGGCGCTCGGTTCGACGCTGGCGTGCGACATCATGCGCATGCCCGGCGCGGGCCGATGGCAGCTGACGCACGACCCCACTGGTTGCGAAACCGCGCTGCTTCAGCCATCGCAGTGTGCCCCGAAGACCTCCTGAGTTTCATCTTGCAATGAAAACGTTGACTTTCCTGCGGTCGTGGCTCGTGCTTTTCTTCACAAACCGCTGATTCCAGCGCAAAATCGCGCTTTCACGGAGTGAACGACGGTTTTTGGCGCGAATTTTATCGGTTGGGTCCGATCTACACCGATCCAACCAGTGCAGCTGAGGAAGGCGCACGGTGCGCGGGCTGCACTCTCACCACACTGCACAGGAGGCAGTCATATGAAGGCGTTCGACACTATCAAGAACTGGACCAGCGAATTCATCGACATCGCGATGCTGTTCATCGCCGTGGGCGTGCTTGCCCAGATCATCTTCGGCAAGACGAACACGTGGTTCTTCGGTGGCATCACCGACAACCTCATGAGCTTCATCTCGGGCTTTGGCAACAACGGCCTCGTCGGCCTGATCACTCTGATGGTCATTCTGGCCGTCTTCAGCAAGCGCTCGACGACCTGAGTTCCGGTCCTTTCTCCTTCGAATCACTGGCGACTCGGCCGGGCCCCCGCCCGGCCGTTCGCTTTTTTGCCGGGCGCCGGCCGGGCATAAGATGCCGGGGGAACAACCAAGGATTCACCATGACCACCCGAACTGCCCTCGCGTCGCTCGTCGCCCTCGCCTTTGCTTGTTTGCCAACCATGGCACAGTCCGAGGGCAGCCCTGGCACCCCGGCCGGTGACGCCGGCGGCGGTCGGCCTCGTCGCAGGCAGCAAGGCCCCCCGCTGAGCGTGGAGGAGACCATCAAGGGCAAGCCGGTCGAAGGCCTGCAGGAAGGCACCGCCTACGTGGTCGAGTTCTGGGCAACCTGGTGCCCGCCGTGCGTGGCGAGCATCCCCCACCTCACCAAGCTGCAGAAGAAGCACAAGAACATCGTCGTCCTCGGCGTGGCAGGATCAGAGCGCTCCGGCAAGGATCCGCTGGAGGCCTTCGTCAAGAAGCAGGGCTCCAAGATGGCCTACACCGTCGCCTACGACAGCGATCGCTCGATGTCCGCCGCGTGGATGACCCCAGCCGGCCAGAACGGCATTCCCTGCGCCTTCATCGTCGACACCAAGGGCATGATCAGCTGGATCGGCAACCCGCACGACAAGGCCTTCGATGCCGAGGTCGCCAAGGTCGCTAAGGGCAGCAAGCTCCCCAAGTCCGCCAAGGGCGGATCCAAGGAGGACGGCAAGGCTGACGACGACGCCAAGACCGATGACCAGGCCGACGATGCCTCCAAGGGCGCCTCGGATTCGGATGGCTCCAAGTCTGGCGACTGATCGCTTGCGCGATCCGCGCGGTGCGGCGAACATCCGCGCATGATCACTCACCGCGCACTCCTCGTCTGCATCGCTTCGTTCCTCGCCTGCGTCATGTCTGCGTGCCAGTCGGCACCATCCGCAGAGGAACGCTCGGCCGACCGCTCGCAGATCGATGCCGAGCGCGAAGTCGTGCTGCAGAAGCTCTACGCGATCTATCCCGATGCCAAGAAGCAGATGGAAGAGGCCTACGGATCGGCAGTCTTCTCCGGCACCAACGTCTTCGTGATCTTCGGCGGCGGCTCGGGTGCCAAGGGCGTGGCGATCGACAAGGCCGGCAAGAAGATCTACATGTCGATGAGCGAAGCGAGCGCGGGCCTCGGCATCGGCGCCAAGGGCTTCTACATCGTCTGCCTCTTCAACAACGATCTTGACTACCGAAACTTCACGGAGAAGGGCTGGAGCTTCAACGCACGCGCCGATGCCGCAGCCAAGGGCGATGGAGGCGGCGAGGCGGGCAATGCCGCAAACACCAGCGGAGTCTGGAAGTACTACGAGCTGACCAAGGACGGCGTGCTGCTTCAGGCGGCCGTCGGCGTCCGCAAGTTCTGGCCAGAGGATTACCTGAACGACTGAACGATGCAGGTGTAGCCTGCAGCCGTGCCAGCCGCGCCAACCATCCGGGTCCACGTCGCGTGGAGCGATCGCTCGCGATCGGTCCTGATTGAGCCCGGCCAGTCAGCCGTGATCGGCCGTGATACGACCTCGACCATCTGCATCCCTGTCGCGACGGTTTCTCGACAGCATGTGAAGATCGAGCTCCGTGAGCATGAGTGGCATGTGACGGACTTGGGCAGCCGTGCAGGAACACGCCGCCAGGGCTTGCCGCTTCCTCCGCAGGCGCCGGTCGTGCTCTTCGATGGCGACCAGCTCTCGCTCGGGCCGGGTGTCATGGCCGTGATCGAGTTCACGGCACCGGTGGGCGCAACCATGCTGCGCACCCTCGAAGACAGCGGCGAGAGCCCAGCGAGCATCTCGGCTGCGAATCCCGCCGAACTGCTCGAGCACGTGCTGAAGGCCTCGCGTGCGATTGGGCAGGCTTCGACCGAACGCGACATCTGGCTCAACGCTGCGCGAGCGCTCGCCGAAGCCCGAGGCCTGGGCATCGCAACCGCTGCAGCGATTCAGGCCAAGGATGCCGCGCGCGTCGCGGTGCTGGCGCACCACGGCAACCACGAAGCCACCTTCAGTCGCCGCGCGATCGAACAGTCCCTGCGGACGCTGGATGAAACATCGATCTTTGAGCGCTCGGCCGAAGGAGCCGCCGGTGCCACGCTCATGAGTGACTCGGAGTTCGTGGCCTGCCACGCCACAACGCTGGCGAGCGAGGAAGGCACGAACCTCCTCTATGCCGAGGGGCGGCACTCCCTCGGCTCCGCACGCACGCACTTTGCGCACTTCGTGGGGATCGTGGCGCAGCTTGCGTCTCAGGCGGTCATGCAGCTTCGGCGAGCGCGCTTCAGCCGCTATGTCTCGCCCAGCATCGCCGCACTGCTCGCGCGCGAAGGTACTGACACCCTCGAACAGATTCCGCAATGGCACCAGGCCTCCTGCCTCTTCCTCGACATGCAGGGGTTCAGCTCGCTCGTCGATGTCCCCAATGACCAGGTCGGTGCCGTGCACCAGCGCATGCGCGGCTACATGGACGAACTCACCAAGGCGATCTTCGATGAGCAAGGCATGGTGGTCGAATTCACTGGCGATGGGGTCTTCGCCGCGTTCGGGGTGCCCACCGCGCACGATGATCACATCGCGGCATCGATCCGCGCAGCGTTGGTTGCCAAACGCATGGTGCCTGACTCGCGTCTGGGCCTCGATTCAGGAGCGTGCCTCTTCGGCCCGATGGGGGCGCGACTCCACGCCAAGCTTGGACTCTTCGGCAGTGTGGTGAACCGTGCGAGCCGGCTTGAGCAGCTCGGCCGTGCCGAGCGCATGGAAGCCGGCATCCTCTGCACGCGTGTGATCGCTACCGATGCTGGTGCGCAGAATGCGGGACAGTTCCTGCGCGTTGGGATGGTGGTGCCCAAGGGCCTGCAGGATGCGGTCGAGGTCTTCGAGGCGGTTCCACTCGGCACGCTGCCTACGGACAAGGCCAACGCGCTCGCGGCGCTCTCGCTGCAGTTCGAAGAAGCGCGCGACACGATGGCGCTACTTGCCGTGGCCCATGCCGCGCAGCAACTGGCGGGCGTGCATCGCCGCTTCGCGTGGCTCGCGCGTACGGCCACGACGATGCTGCAGAACCCAGGTGCGTGGGACGGCATGCACCGCCCGGGCAAGTGAGTCGGCTTCAGGCCGACATTCCTGCCGACATTCCTGCCGACATGGCGGAGCGCACCAACTCGGCTACACGCTGGGCAAGCCCCGCACGCGGTACCTGCTCCGCAGGCTGGTCACCCACGAGCACCATCGCGCGTTCAGTAGCCCACGACAGGTCGTTCGC
>VGXJ01000187.1 GCA_016873375.1 Phycisphaerae bacterium | reverse complement strand
CGTGGTGCCTTCGTGCTGCGGGTACGCGCATCGGTCGTGATGTGATGCTCGGGCCCGGTGCGACGCAGATCGTCGACCCCGACATGCTCTCGTACGGTGATCGATCGGCCATCGCCTGCTATCCGCAGGCGCACACCTTCGAGGATCGCGTACTCAAGATCGATCGCGTGCGCATCGACGACGATGCGAGTGCCGGCGAGAACGCCGTGACCTTCTACGGATCGGTGATCGAGGTCGGAGCGCGGCTTGAGCCGGGCAGCGTGCTCATGAAGAGCGGCGTGGTCGCGGCTGGGACGGTCGCGTGCGGTGCGCCGGTGGGCTGAAGCGTCGTGAGCGGCAGCGTGGTGCGGGTGGAATGAACAAGGCCCCCGCGTGACGCGGGGGCCTGGGCGTGATGCGATTCGACGGGTGTCTTACGGGCAGTTGCCCCACGCACCGAGCATGGTGCCGAGGTCGCTGCCGTCGACGAGTCCGTCGCCATCCAGGTCGGCGCTGGCACTGCCCCACGCACCGAGCAGCACGCCGAGGTCGGCGCCGCCGACGACGCCGTCGCCATCGAGGTCGGCGGGGCACTGCGGCGCTTCGACGCAGGAGTAGACCAGCTGGCCCGTGCCACTGGCCGCGATCGGCGAACCGACGCGGATGTAGTACACCGAACCGGCATTGGCCTGCCAGGTCACCTGCGAACCGTTGCCTGCGCAACCGGTCGTGTTGTCATCGCAGCCAACCGGGATCGACGACGCGCTCGGGCACGTGAAGCCTTGGTAGACCGCCACGCGCGTGTCGAAGGATGCGCCGCAGGTCGACACCGTCGCCGTGCCGGAGCACTGCGCGAAGATGCGGTACCAGATGTCGCGCTGCATGCTCGTGCCTGCGCCGTCGTTGCAGCTGGCCGGGATCGTGCCAGTCGTGCTGTTGGTGGCGCCGACGGTCGAGAAGGCGACCGATCCGGTGATGTCGATGGCCGCCGCGCACTCGTCGTTGGTCGGGGTCGGTGGAGCCGAACTCGAGACCGTGAGCGAGTATTCGTTGCGGGTGTCGCTGCCCAGGAACACGCGCAGGAACAGCGTGTCGCTGCCGCTCGTGTTGGTGTAGTTGATCGACGCGTTGTTGACGTTGCCCACGTCGCTGGCGATCGCGGTGCCCGCGCAGTTGGAGAAGAGCTGCAGGTCGATGTCACCGTTGGCATGGACGTAGGTCGCGCTGATGGAGATGACGGTGCCTTGCGCGCTCGACAGCTGGAACCAGTCTTCATCGAGTTTCTTGACCACGAGGCCGCTGTACGTACCGTTGGCCAGGACGCGCGGCGCGGCGCAGGAGTCGTTGGGTTCCTGCACATCGTCGGTGCCCGCCGCGAGCGGTGTGGCGAAGCCGCCGCTGCTGATCGCCACATCGATGCGTCCGTAGCCGTCGTCGGGGCTGGTGCTGCTGCACGAGCTGCCGCCGCAGGTCAGGACGCCGTACATGCGTCGGTCCGAATTGCGGTAGATCGCGCTACCCGACGAGCCACCTTCGGTCACGCCGGTCGAGGTCACTCCGTACTGGGAGGCAGGATTCCACGACAGTCTCGACCAGTTCGTCTGCGGGCTGCCGCAGGGGAACGAGGCGGCGTTCTTCGTGCCGAATGAGATGCGCTGGTAGCTGCCGTCCGGGTGATGCAGGCAGGTCGAGGCCGTGTTGGTCGGGACGTTGTTGTTGGTCCAGCCGACCCAGTAGACGTTGGCGGGCAGGGTCGGGCGGATCATGAGCAGTGTGCAGTCACTCGCAGCCTGCGTGACGATCAGGTCGCCACCCGTGATGTTGCTGCCGGCCGAGGCCGTTGCCGATGCGGCGCAGGTGTTGCGTCGGTAGAAGAAGTTGAACTGGCAGCTGTTGGCAACCGACTGCGTCGAGATGCAGTGATTCGCCGTCATGACGTAGGGCGTCTCGTCGACTGCGGTGGTGGCCGTGAGCTGGCCCGAGCAGAGCGACCCGGTGAAGATCAGGCGCACGGTGCCGTTCGACTCACCAACCCACGTCGGGAAGCAAATTGGGTCGAGGTGGCAGGTGCCGACCGCGAGACCGCCGTCGCTGCCTTCTTCCTCGAGCTTCCAGATCTGGCGGTAGCCGTGGTAGTAGTCGGCTTCGGCGAACGGAAGCTGCTTGGCAGCCGATCCGTGCGGCACGAACCACTCCAAGAGCACTTCGTTGGTGGGCAGCGAGAGGCTCCAGGCCTCGCCGGTGCCGAACTCGCCGACGCCTTCGATCGGCCCGATGACGGAGTCAGCCCAGCCCGGCGCCGACATGCGCAGCTGCTGGCCGGCCGGCAGGTCGATGCCCTTCAGGTGAAGGCGCGCCGTCGTCGCGTTCGGCGACGCGATGCGGGTCCGCCACAGGCGGCCGCCTTCGACATCGATCCAATCGCCGCTGCCGAGCTCGAGGGCCGCCGGGGTGGGCACGGCGAAGCGGTAGGGATTCTGTCCGGTGCCGTTTCCGAGGATCACATCCTCGGTCAGGAAGAATTCGTTGTCCTGCGGCGGCAGCACATGCAGTGGAACCGGCACGAACTCCATGCCGAAGATCTGGCTCAGGTTTGGCGTCGACTCCTGCGCAGGCTGCTGCACTCCGATGGCCGAGTGTCCATCGACACCATCGCTTGCAGTGACAGGCGTGGGGGCGCCGAGCACGCAGGCCGCCAACGAGAGGGCGAGAGGCACAGTGATTCGGGACATGAGCATCAGTCTCCGTGGGGCGGGTTCAGGTGGTTGGGCCACTTTGGTCGGGTGGCCTGTTGGAGTCCAGTCGAAGTCTAGCCCCATATTGGTCACTTCCAAGGATGAACTTCGGACTGCCCGGAGCCGGTACCGTGGCCACGAGGCCGTTGATGCGCTGTGTCGGCCAGATGCCCGTCCCCAAACAGGAGCACCGCATGGAAGCCGTCATGGAAGTCCCGATCGAAAGCCTGGAGGGCGCCCTGCGTTCCTTGCCGTTCGCCGACCGGCTTGAGGTCTGCGATGACCTTTCCACCGAAGGTTGGACACCGCTGCCGGAGCTTGTGCGCGGCGTGCGGGCTGCGATGGATCAGGATGGCCGGATGGGAGCGCGTGTCGTGGCCATGATCCGGCCTCGGATCGCCGGAGCCGTCATCGCGCCAGTGCTTGAGGCCTTCATCGCCACGCCGACGGTCGTCGAGGCGTGCATGCGGGAGATCGAGTCCATGGCGAAGGCAGGCGCGCACGATGTGGCAATCGGGTTGTTGCGCAAGGACGCCTCGGTTGATGTCGAGGCCATGCAGCGGCTTGCCGGAGCAGCCCGTGCGGCGGGCATGGGCGTGGCTTTCCTGCGTACCCTCGACTTGGTTCGGAACAGGGATCAGGCGATGCGTGATCTCGTGGATCTGGGCATGGAGCGTGTGGTGACGGCAGGGGTGCTGGGCTGGGATGCCTCGGTCGCAACGATCGATGTGCGGGTCGAGCGCCTGATGCGCGATGCGCAGATCGCGAATGAATACGCCGCCTCACGAGGCCTGAATGCGGTGACGATCGTGCCCGGAGGCGGCGTTCGCGCCAGCAATGCTCGCGAGTTCATGCGCGTGTCGAGCGATCTTCACTCGAGTTGCCGCGTGGGCGGCGTGCTCGATGCTGAGGAAGGTTGCGCGCTGCGCGCCGTCCTCGATGCTCGGTTCAGGTGAAGCAGGATCGGAATCGCGCCGCGATCGAGCGCGAACTGCTGCCCGCTGCGGGTGGTGTTCGTGAAGGGCGCCGAGGCGAAGGCGAAGCTGCTGTCGTGCGTGGCGCCCGGCAACGTCGAGAAGACCAGGTCGGCTCCCGTGACGGCGATCCTGGCCATGGACGCGGAATTCCATGAGCAGCTCCCCAAGCTCTTTCCCCATGCGGATGCCCGAAGCTGGTTCGCGGGCAACCAGCCCCTGATCGACGAGTCGGCCTTCCGCAACAGCTCGCTGCAGTGCGCGTACTTCATGATGGCTGCGCGTGCGCTGGGGCTCGACTGCGGCCCGATGTCCGGGTTCGACAAGGCGGCTGTCGATCGCGAGTTCCTGGCCGGGACGACGTGGCGCTCGAACATGCTCTGCAACCTCGGTCACGGTGATGCAGCGGCGCTCTACCCGCGATCGCCGCGCTTCGAGTTCGCCCAGGCGTGCCGCATCGCGTGATTCGGATTGGGGCGCGGCTCAGCGCCGCCGCGCGACC
>VGXJ01000186.1 GCA_016873375.1 Phycisphaerae bacterium | reverse complement strand
CACGTCCTTGGTCCACGACGTTGCGCCTGCGTTGGGGTAATAGACCGCCACGTCCTGGCCGGAGGTGAGGGTGTTCACGCGCATGACATCCATGCGCCCGTCCTGGTTGAAATCGCCCGGATCGCACATGTTGCCAAACTCGCTCGCGAGCTGGGCGGCCGTCATGCGAGTCGTGCCTGAATCGGTGAAGAAGCCCGGGTTCGCGGCACCCTGGTTGATGAGCAGGCGATTGTCGTAGTCCTTGGCGGGGTCCTCGGCGGGGGACTGCTGGCACTCGCCAGCGTCCGCCGTGTCGCCGTCGGAGTTCAGGTCATAGCAGATCGTCTGGCCGACGGTCTCGGGCGTGTCGTAGTCGACGAAGTAGATGTCGACGAAGCCGTCACCCGTGTAGTCAGCGACCGCTGCGTCGCACGCGCGCGGATTCGCCGCCACGCCGGTCTTGCTGACCATCGTGGGGATGCGGTTGTCCTCGAAGCGGAAGCCCTGCCACTGGCCCTGGGCGTTGTTGCCCAAGTTGCGATACACGCGCGGCTGGCCAAGCATGGCGCTGACCTGGTCACTCATGGTCGTCACGGTGATCAGGTCGAGCCAGCCGTCGTTGTCCACATCGAAGGCTTCGACGTCGCGGTCGTTGGCAGGGTCAAGCATGCCCTGCGAACCAGCTGCGTCCGACGCCGAGCCGAACTCGACGGTGCGGTCGACGAGCACACCGCTTTCGTTCATGAAGAGGATGTCGCGGAAGCCGCCCTGGACCGAGCCGGGGAACTTGCGCATGCAGGCCAGGTCGAGATCGCCGTCCCGGTCGAAGTCGCCGACGGCGAAATCATGCTCCAGGTTCGTGTTCACGATGAGCGAGGGGCTTGCCACCATGCGGCTCGAGGTCTGCTTCTGGAATGATGCCCAAGTGGTGCCCTGGGCGTTGGCCGAGGCGGTGATCGCAGCGGCAAGGGTCAGGACGAATCGGCTGGTCTGCATGATGTCTCCTGGAGTGGTCTGTCTTGGATTGATCTGCTTGGTGGAGGTCCGGAAGGGATTCAGTCGCAGGCGCCCCAGCCCGCGAGCAGGATGCCAAGGTCGACGCCGTTGGTCGTGCCGTCACCGTTGGCGTCGGCTGACGCGGTGCCCCATCCCGCGAGCAGGATGCCCAGGTCGACGCCGTTGCGGAATCCGTCGCCGTTGAAATCAGCCTCGCAGCCGACGCAGTCGTCGGGCACGAAGTCGCTGTCGGCATCGGGCGCACCAAGCAGGATTTCCATCAGGTCGATCTGGCCATCCTTGTCGCAGTCGCCTGTGCCCTCGGCACCCTCGTAGGCCTGCATGAAAGCGTCCGCATCGACCATGTTGATGAGGCCGTCCTGGTTGAAGTCCGCCACGCCGCAGTTGGTGTTGGCCGAGGCTGCGCCCGCCGCGAAGCACGACTGGAACAGCAAGAAGTCAAAGGCATCCACCTGATTGTCGGGCTCAAGGTCAAACTCCAGCTTGCCAAGTGAGCCAAGGAAGGCGATCAACTGAGCCTTCTGTGTCCCACCGAGCGACATGAATGCCGCTGCGCTCGCCGCACCCTCGCCAAAGGGGCCGTGGAGTTCAATGGCCTTCGTCACGCGCGTGGTGAACGTGCCGCCGGCGGCTGCACCATGGTGCAGCATCGGATCGCGCGTGCGCAGGTTCCACAGCGTCGGGGTGCGCATCTCGCTCTCATCGGCGTCGCCTTGCTGCACGCCATCACCAAGGCCGCCCATGTTGTGGATCAGGAAGTCGCTGTAGGGCTTGATGGCCTTGTTGCGGATCGCGTCCTCAAGCAGGGGGGAGTTCGAGGTCGTCCAGTCACGGACGTGGCAAGCGTTGCAGCCGATGGCGTTGAAGACCGTTTCGCCGGTCATGCCGCTCTTGGGCGTCTGCGGCGGCTGGGCGAGGTAGCGCTGGAAGTGCGTCACGCGGTCAATGAATCGGTAGCCCTCGAGGTCGGGCGTGTCTTCAGGGTCCGCGGCGGCATCGCACTCGCTGAGGATCGCCGTGTTGCCGTTGGGGGCGTTCTCGACGGGCTCCAGGTCGTTGGTCATGCCCATCTCGTTGCGGGCCGCATCGCCCGAGAAACTCAGCGTCGAAGCGACCTGCGCCTTCCAGCCGAAGCGACCAGCGCGCAGCGGTCCGGTGGGATCCTCAAGCAAGTGCACCCAGTGGACGCGGCCCGAGATGCCGTCGCCGTTGGCGTCGGTTGCATCGGCGTTCGCGGCGATCGCTGCGTCAGGGATCGCCTCGATGAGTCCGAAAGCCATCGACGAGTTGGTGACGCGCTGCACGAAGATGGTCGTACCCTCGGGAACGACTTCGGCGCAGAGTGGCGAGACCGCGAGCGTCTGCAGCAGCGACTGCGTCTCGCCCGGGATCATCATGAACTCGCCCTTGTCATCCATCCCGAAGTGGTTGACGGAGATACTGCCCCAGCCACCGATGGGATTCGTGTGGCAGCTGACGCAATTGCTCTTGTTCATGATCGGGCCAAGGCCCATCTCAAGCGTGACCGGCGTGGAGTAGGCCTCCTGGCCAGCCCAGAACAGTTCGAGCTGCGCCGAAGTCAAACCAACCAACGGTGCGCCAGCCTTGGGCTGGATCGCCACCTGCGCGCTCGCAAGTGGCGCCACGGCAAGCAGGGTCATGGCAGACAGCATCATGCGTCGCATCAAGAGATCCTCATCTGCTCTCGGGGTGTTTCTGTCAACCGTGTAAGCGACCGGCGACCAGACCAAACTATAACTCCTCTGCTCGTGCCTTTCAATAACCTATGAAAGGGCCTTCGCAAGATTCCTCCGAACTATTCACTCGGGTCCGCCCCGGGGCAAATCGAGAGGGGCGGCTCGGGCTAAAAACTGGGTCGACCCCATGGATTTTTGCTCCGTAGGATGAGGTCATGCGCCGCCTGCTCCCCGCTGTCCTTGGCTTGGTTGTGGGTTGCTCCCACCAGGCGGGTGATCAGGGCCAGCAGCCTGCTGGAGCGGGGGGTGTCGAGCGGTCGGCATCCGAAGCACCATCGCCGACCATCGCCGAGCCCGCACAACCAGACATCCCTCCTGAAGTGGCCGAGGCCCTCAAGCGTGCAAACGCCGTGGTCCCTCCACCGCCCGGCGACGAGCAGGCGCGCGTGGCGTTGCAGCTCATCGCGCGCAACCATCCGGAGCAGGCCGAGCCGGTGGCACGCGCCTTGCGCAACGCGTTCCCCGACGAGCCGCGCTCGGCATTCGTGCTCGCGCTCAGCTTGCACAAGCAGAAGCGCTACAGCGATGCGGTGCCCCTCTTCGAGCAAGCGCTCGCGGGCGCTGCTGCGATCGAAGCCCAACAGCGCTCGCAACGATTCCCCGAACATGCGCATGTCGCGCACTTCCTCGGTTGGGCGCGCTACTACGCCGGTGACCTGGATGGTGCGCGCGGGGCGTTCACGTCGCATGTGGCCTCGATGCCGGCGGCCGGAGATTCGTGGTACGGCATTGCCTTGGTTGAGATCGACGAGGACCGGGTGGATGCCGCCGCAGCCGCCCTCGAGCGCGCCATGGAGTGCTTGCCGGAACTCGAACGCGCGGAGGAGTCGCGCAGTCGCGATCGCGGCAAGATCCTGGCCCGGCAGGGCGATCTTGCGCTGCGAGCGGATCGCACGCAGGATGCCGTCGACCGCTATCGTCAAGCGCTGCGCGCCTGGCCTGATCACTATGAAGTGTGGGCGAAGGTGGCACGCTGCTATGACCTCCTCGGCGATCCCGCGTCGGCCGATCGCGCGCGGATCGAGGAACTCAACGCCCGCGAGCGCATGGGGCGCACCATGGATGCACCGAAGGGGGCTCAACCGTGATTGCCGCGTGGGCTCCATGGTCGGCGATCGTGGCGTGCAGCCTGCTTCGCGCGGGAGTCGCCCCGCAGGCTCCCGTTGCAACGCCGCCAAGCAAGCCGATCGCCTTCACCGACGTCACCCCCACCAGTGGCATCCAAGCGACGATGACCAGCGGCGTGCAGCCGAGCTCGCAGATCCTCGAAGTAAAGGGCGGGGGACTTGCGCTGATCGATTTCGACGACGACGGCGACCTCGATCTCTTCATGCCCAACGGGGCCACGCTCGTCGATGCCTCGAAGGGGCCCGGTGCCCGGCTCTGGCGCAATGATGGTGGACTTCGGTTCACGGACATCACGCAGGAGAGCGGCATCACCCATCGTGGATGGTCCTTCGGGATCGCTG
>VGXJ01000185.1 GCA_016873375.1 Phycisphaerae bacterium | reverse complement strand
TCACGCTGCATGGCGAAGGGACCGCGATCCCAGCCTCGTGCTAGGCTTGGACCACCATGACCCCTGTGCTGACCGACACCGCCCGCGTGCTCGTGACCTCGACCTCATCTGACAGCGTGGTCGTGAAGGTCCCCGGCACGCAATACCAGCTGTCGTTCCTGCCGCACTGCCCCAAGTACGCCGTCGCTGCAGGCGAGCGCGTGCACGCGCGCTTCCGGGCCACGGCCCTCAAGATGCACCATGCGAAGGCTGGCGGCATCTTCGTCGAGCCGAGCGAGGGGCACCCGCGCATCGTGCAGGGGCGCGTGATCGCCACCGACACGCGCGCCAACATGGTGCTCGCTGATGTCGTCGTTCCCATGTGGATCACCGTGCCGCAGGGCCAGGCTGCGAGCGATTTCGCCACCGGTGACCTGCTGAACTTCTATGTGCAGAGCGGTTCGACGATCGAGCCCGTGCGCTAAGCGCTCAGGCCGCCTCGGCGGTCCCCGCCACGCCATCACGCGTGACGTAGAACAGGCTGCGGGTGATCGGATACGGCAGCCGACGGTAGTCCTCGTCGATGCGGCCCATGATGCGATCGATGAATTGCCCGGGGCCCCGGCTCATGGCCACGAAGATGTCGCGGGCAGGCGTGGCAACAAGGAAGTCCCCCTTGAGTTCCGGCGCCAACCGCTCATGCAAGTGGGTGAGCAGGAGCCGCGCAGCGTCGTAGCCATCGCGCAGGCTCACGACTGCCGCCCTGCCACCGTCGCCTGACTGCATGATCTGGACATTGAGTTCCGGCGCGTACGAACCAAGGTTCACGCGCGCCACTTCCTCGAGCTCGTCGGTCGTCAGGCCCCAGCGCACGAGCTGCTCGGTACCGATGCTGACGGTCATGTCGGGAAGGTCGATCACGAAGACGATCACGGTCCCGTTCACGAAGGGAATGTGCGCGACCTGCTCGCGGTCAACCGAATCGAAGATGGACTCCGGCTGCAGCCGCGGCATGATGCGCGGCTTGGCCACCGCCAGGGGCAGAGCCGCCGTGGCGAGAAGATCGCCCTCGAAGACCCTTTGGAAGTAGGCGCTGACGACCTCGGCTGCCCGCTCGGCATCCTGCATGACGAGGCGATACAGGTTCTCGAGGCCCATGCGGCGGCCGTCCACCAGCAGCTTGAGGGCATCGATGACCTCGACCTTGCGGTCGCGCCAGGTGCCCTTGATGTGCTTGGCGATCGCTTCGGTGAACGCCGCCGGCTCGTAGGGGAATCGGTCCATCGTGCCTCCTTCGGGCTCCGAGGGCCCGCGTCCAGATGGACGATCGGTTACCTCGCGAGGTTCATCAAGGAAAAGTCCCAGAATCCCGGAGAACGCACGCCATGCAGCCTTGCGTCACAATGCCGGGCATGGGCACCGTCTACGCCAACAGCCACTTCGATCCTGATCTCGCCTTCGGCCCCCGCTGCCCGCGGCCCCTGACCGTGATCGCGGGCCCCTGCGTTCTCGAGGACGACGAGACGAACCTGCGCATCGGGACCGCCATGCGTGATGCATGCCGCGACCTCGGCTTTGCCTATGTGTTCAAGGCGAGCTTCGACAAGGCAAACCGCTCGAGCGCATCGAGTCCGCGCGGTCCAGGAATCGAGCGAGGCTGCGACATGATCGCTGCGCTGCGCGACCGCCTCGGGGTGCCCTCGACGACCGACATCCATGAACCGCATCACGCGGCGCGCGCGGCGCAGGCCGTGGACATCCTGCAGATCCCTGCTTTCCTCTGCCGACAGACGGACCTCCTGCTGGCCGCGGCCGAGACCGGCCGTGCGGTCAATGTGAAGAAGGGTCAGTTCATGGCCCCCTCGGAGATGCGCAATGCCGTGGCCAAGGTGCGCGAGGGTGGAGCACAACGCATCATGCTGACCGAGCGCGGGAGCTTCTTCGGCTACCACCGTCTGGTGAACGACTTCCCGGGGCTCCAGGACATGGCCGACCTGGGCGTTCCGGTCTGCTTCGATGTCACCCACAGCACGCAACTGCCAGGCGCGGAAGGCGCCATGACCGGCGGCCGCCCTGATCGCGCCGCGCTGCTCGCCCGAGCCGCCGTGGCGGCGGGTGTGGACGCCATCTTCCTCGAGTGCCACCCGGACCCCGCCCGCGCGTTCAGCGACAAGGCCACCTGCCAGCCCTTGGGGGCCGTGAAGAAACTGCTGCAAGAACTTGCACGAATCCGCTCGGTGGTGGTCGATGCATACACTTCGTGACGATGAAGTGCGACAAGTGCGACAAGCCCGCGGTTGTGCATGAAACGGTGATCCTCGCCGGGGTGCACACGACGGTGCACCTTTGTGCCGAGCATGCCGGGGTGCAGATGAACCACGTGCCTGCCAACGCACCGATCGCCGAACTGCTGGCCGCCCACCTGACCGGTGAGCGCCACCAGCCCGCGTGTGGCGGGTGCGGCATGACGCTGGCGGAGTTCCGCAAGCACAACCTGGCGGGCTGCTCGGCTTGCTTCGACGCCCTGGCACCGGTGATCGATCAGGCCATCCAACGCGCGCAGGGTGGCGCCGCGGCGCATTGCGGCCGTGCACCGGCCCGTCGGGATGATGCAGAGGCCCGCCTGGCCTATCGCGCGCGCCTGCTGAGCGACCTTGAGCAGGCCGTCTCCGCCGAACGCTACGAGGTCGCCGCCCAAGTCCGCAACGCGCTGCGCGAGGTGGACGGTGTCGCGGGGCCAAAGGCATGAAGCCGGTCGAGAACGGCGGCCCCTGGCTCGGACCGCTTGGCCGCGACGCCGATGTCGTCGTGGCCAGCCGTGTGCGGCTCGCCCGGAACCTTGCCGGGTTCCCTTTCACCAACCGAGCTTCCACGACCCAGCGACGCGAAGTCGTCTCCATGGTCCGTGACCGCGCGCAGGGTGCGGCGTGGGGCCGCATGCTGAGATGGATCGACCTGCAGGCGTGTCCTGCCGAGCAGCGGATGCAGATGGTCGAGCGACACCTGGTGAGCAAGCAATTCGCGGCTTCGGATGCCCCGCGTGCAGTCGGCATCTCGGCCGACGAGACGCTCTCGGTCATGGTCAACGAGGAAGACCATCTCCGCATCCAGGCGATGTACTCAGGCCTGCGCATCGATGAGTGCTTCGCCGCAGCCACCGCCTTCGACCAGGGCGCCGAGTCGGCGCTCGACTTCGCCTGGCACCACCGCTGGGGCTACCTGACCGCCTGCCCGACCAATGTCGGCTGCGGCATTCGCGTGAGCGTGATGCTCCACCTGCCGGCCCTGCGGCTGACTTCGGAACTCGATCGCGTTCGCCGGGCTGCCAAGGACCTGCACCTGGCGCTGCGTGGCTTCCACGGAGAGGGCTCCGAGCCCATGGGCGACTTCTACCAGCTCAGCAACCAGATCACGCTCGGCATGCGCGACGAGGAAGTCGTCGGCGAACTGCGCGATCGCATCATCCCGCAGGTGATCCGCTACGAACGCCTCGCCCGGGAGACCTACCGCTCGAAGGCCCCCGCCGCAGCGCGCGACCGGTTCATCCGCGCCGCAGCGCTGCTCACGCACGCCCGGATCATGCCGCTGGATGAGGCCATGAAGCTCCTTGGCCGGCTGCGGCTCGGCATCGCCAGCGGCCTGACGGAAGCGATCGACTCGACGCTCGTGCATCGCCTGCTCCTGCAGGTCCAGCCGGCACACCTGGCCCTCGTCCGCCCGAATGATCCGATGGAGACGCTGGAGCAGCAGTCGGCTGCACGGGCGACGCTCCTGCGCGATGCCCTCGCACCGCTGCGGGCGTCGATCGGCTGAGCGCGCCGTCTGCCGACCGACGCCCCTCGACCGTGCTGCTGCGACAGCGACTTCGTCAGCGTTGCTTCAGCGGCGCTGCAGCCGCATCGGCGTGCGCTGCGAAGTCAGCGTCCTTGGCCGAGATTCCGCCGACATCGTGCGTGGACAGGCTCAGCGTGACCTTGGACCATCGCACGAGGATGTCAGGATGATGCTGCACGCGTTCGGCGTGCTCCGCCATGCCGTTGACGAAGGCCATCGACTGCACGAAGTCGGCGAAGGTGAAGGTGCGCTGGATGCATTCGCCGACGCGCGACCATTCAGGAAGCCGGCTGAGCGCTGCGTCGATTTCGGCGTCGGAGAAGCGGTGCATGCGAGGACTATATTCGTCGTCGATGGCACCGACCGTCACGCGCCTGGCGCCCAGCCCCACTGGCCACCTGCACCTAGGGCATGCCTGGAGTTTCCTGTGCACCTGGGCGCT
>VGXJ01000184.1 GCA_016873375.1 Phycisphaerae bacterium | reverse complement strand
TGCGCTCGACCCAAACGCCGCGATCGACGCAATGTGGCATCGTGCGCTGCTTCGCGCGCCCGTTGAAGCCGAACACGCCGTGTTGCGCTCGCTGTACGAGGCCGAGCGCACCCGATACGACGCCGCACCCGCGGATGCGGCGGCGATTGCTGGCGACGGCGATCAAGCGATGCGGCGCGCCGCCCTGATCAGCGTGGCCAGTGCCATCCTGAACACCGATGAGTTCCTGAGCCGTCCGTGATGCATCACGACCTTCCGAGCCTGCATGCCATCACGCGACGCCAGTTTCTGGGCGCGGGAAGCCTTGGGCTTGGTGCATTGGCCCTGGGCGAACTTGGCGTGGCGGCGCCGCTCATGGATGGCGCGGTCGACCCAGCTGCAGCGCGCAGTCCGCACTTCGCTGGCCGTGCCAAGAGCGTGATCTACGTGCATCTTGCCGGCAGTCCTTCGCAGCTTGAGCTCTACGACCACAAGCCCGAACTCGCCCGCTTGCATGGCACGCCCTGCCCCGACGAGTACCTGAAGGGCGAACGATTCGCGTTCATCAAGGGGCATCCGGAGCTGCTGCGACCGCTGCATGGCTTCGGCAAGCGTGGCCAGAGCGGCATGGAGCTGGGTGACCTGCTGCCCAACCTTGGCGGCGTTGCCGATGAGCTCTGCCTGGTTCGCTCGATGCACACCTCGCAGTTCAATCACGCACCTGCGCAGCTGTTGCTGCATACCGGCGAGCCCCGCTTCGGCTCGCCGAGCATGGGGTCGTGGGTGACCTACGGGCTTGGTTGCGACAACCGCAATCTGCCCGCGTTCGTGGTGCTGGTGTCTGGGCAGACGCCCGACGCTGGCAAGGGCATCTGGGGCAGTGGCTACTTGCCGGGCGTGTTCCAAGGAGTGCAGTGCCGAACCAGCGGCGACCCTGTGCTCTTCCTCAATGATCCGAAGGGCATGGATCGTGCGGGTCGTGCGGCCGTCATCGCGTCGGTGAACGACCTGAATCGGATCACGGCCGAGCGCTCGGGGGATCCTGAGACGGCCACGCGCATCGCGCAGTACGAACTCGCCCACCGCATGCAGCTTGCGGCGCCCGAAGCGATGGAACTCGCCCGCGAGGATGCCGCCACGCTCGAGCTTTACGGCGCGCAGCCGGGTGCATCAAGCTTCGCCAACAACTGCTTGCTGGCTCGACGGTTGGTCGAGCGCGGCGTGCGCTTTGTGCAACTCTTCGACTGGGGATGGGATGGTCACGGCACGAACACCACCGATGACCTGCTGCATCAACTGCCAGCCAAGTGCGGGCAAGCCGATCGCCCGCTCGCCGCGCTGATCACGGACCTGCGCCGACGCGGGTTGCTCGACCAGACGCTCATCGTGTGTGGCGGCGAGTTCGGCCGAACCCCCGTCGCCGAGTTCCGCGATGGCAAGCGCGACTTCCTCGGTCGTGACCATCACCCCCATGCCTTCTCGATCTGGATGGCCGGCGGCGGGACGCGCGGCGGGCTTGTCCACGGGGCGACTGACGATCTGGGCTATCGGATTGCCCGGGATCCAGTTTCCGTCCGCGATCTGCAGGCCACGATCCTTCATCTGCTGGGGTTTGACCACCAGCGGCTGACTTACCGCCACAACGGCCTCGATCACCGCCTGACCGGGGTGCAGGAGCCGGCGAAGGTGGTCAAGGAACTCTTGGCCTAAGCAAGATTCGGCATCCAAGCTCCCGGTTCGGGCGAAGATCACGGGCCATGAACCTCCTTTCGATGAACCGTCCGATCCTGCTCGCCGCCCTCCTGACCTTCGCACCGATGGCGCGGGCCGCGGAGTCGAACCTTGAGTTTGACAGCGGAACGCAGGGCTGGCAAACGGTGCTCGACGGCGTCATGGGCGGCCTGTCCACCGGCCGCATCGAAGCTGGCAATGGTGGCACGCTGCGTTTTTCCGGTGAACTCTCGCTCGAGAACAACGGCGGCTTCTCGCAGATCCGAACTGCAGTCCCCCAAGGCACCTTCACCGATTCCACCGGAATCCTCCTTCGCGTCAAGGGGGATGGACGGACCTATCAGTGCGACATCCGCTCCTCACGCCTTCGACTGATGGCCGGCGGCTATCAGTTGAGCTTCGCCACCAAGGCCGGCGAATGGACCGAGGTCGAGATCCCCTTCAGCGCCTGCGTTGCCAACAGTTTCGGCCAGCGCGTGCGCAATGCCCCGTCGCTCGATCCAGCCTCGATCGAGTCCGTGGGGATCACGCTCTCCGACAAGAAGGAAGGTCCGTTCGCGATCGAGGTGGACTGGATCCGCCCGATGGGCAAGGCAGCCGCTGCCTCGTCGCCGAATTCGCTGGCTGCCGTGGCCACCAACGCCAACCTCACCACGCTGCTCGCGCTCGTCAAGGCCTCGGGCATTGAGTTCCCAAGCGACACCAAGCTCACGATCTTCGCACCCACCAACGAGGCTTTCGCAAAGCTGCCGAAGGAGCAGGTTGAGTTCCTGACCAGCGCCAAGGGCAAGGCCACGCTGCAGATGATCCTCAAGCACCATGTGGTGGGGAGTTCGGTCGGCAGCACCGCCGTGCTCGACCGGCGCCGCCTGGCTGCCCTCTCCGGCCAGTCGCTCGACATCAACCCCACCGCACTCACGATCGATGGAGCACGCCTGGTGGCCACGGATGTGGCCTTCGACGGCGGGCTGGTGCATGTGATCGATGAGGTGATGGTGCCAGAGTTGCGCAGCATCCAGACGATCGTGGCCGAAGATGCCCGGTTCGCGACCCTGCGCGCCGCGATCGATGCGGCAAAGCTTGGCCCGCAGCTGGGTACGCAGAATCCTGGGCCGTGGACGCTGCTCGCGCCGTCCAATGACGCCTTCGCTGCGATCCCGGCCAATGATCTGAAGGCGCTGCTGGAGGATCGCCCTGCCCTGACTGCCGTGCTTGGCGCACACGTCGTTCCGACCGCGATTCGTCGCGAGGAGATGCTGTCGCAAGGCTCTGCCCGCACGCTCCTTGGCGATGGCAGCGTGAAGTTCACGCTTGACTCCGGAACGATCACGGTGGCCGGCGCCCGCATCGAGGTCGCCGACATCGAGGCAGCCAACGGCATCATCCACATCATCGATCGTGTGTTGCCAGCCCAGTCCGATCCGGCGTCGGCCGCAGCCGCTCGCGCGATGCCCACGCGAGCCCGCCAGGCAGCAACCATCATGGAATTGGCGATCGAGCGTGGCGTGCCGAGGTTCAATGCCGGCGACGAAGCATCGTGCGCTGCGCTTTACGAACTGGCCATCACTTCCGTGGCACTTCTGGGCGAAGACGCCGTCGGTGAGTCGGCCAAGGCCGAGCTCATGGCTGCCCTCAAGCAGGGTTCGGAACATGACAACCCGGCAGAACGAGCCTGGGTCTATCGTCGTGCGATGGATCGAGTGCTCGGACGGATGGGTGGACCACTGAGTCGAGCCGAGTGAGTCACCCGATCACCGTGCGCCGCATGCGCACGTAGTCCCAGACGACGAAGCGGTCGAGCTCCTCGCCGCCCACGAACAGAACTCGCCCACCCGTGGCCTCGGCCATGCGGTGCGCGAACTGCACATCTTCCTCGGTTTGCGACCACGACGGCAGCAGGAAGACATTGATCACGATGCCCTCGGCCTTGCAGCGCATGGCCTCGCGCATCGTCTCGCGCTCAGTGCGCGGATCCGGCGGATAGAGCATCAGGAGATCGCTGCTCTCGAAGTGCGCGGTGGGCAGGCCGTCGGTCAGCAGGAAGACCTGCCGATTGGGTGTGTCCTGGGCCGAGAGCACCTGTCGCGAGAGCGAGAGTGCCCGCTGGATGTTCGTGAAGTGCAGCGGCAGGTCAAACTCGGTGACCTGCGGATCGGACATGTCGGCGCGTAGCCGGACCACCGGATCGTTGATCGAGACCGGCTTGGGCATCATCTCGATGATCTCGCCAGAGGGGCGCAGCTTGGCCAGCGTGTACATCTCGATCGCCTGAAGGAAGTCACCGGGATACTCGCTGCGGATCAGGCCATCGAGCGCAAGCGCCATGCGCTTGCAGGCGATGTACTGGCCGCCGTAGCGCATCGAGCCCGACATGTCGAGGATGAGCGCGGTGGCGCAGCGCGGCGTTCGTCGCGTGCGATGCACCACGAGGTCATCCTGCCCGGGCCGCGCCTGACCCGTGCGCGCCACGGCGTTCAGGATTGACTGCGGGACATCGAGCCCCGCCGGCGAATCACCGAACTCGTAGGGACGCACCGAAGGCAGCTCGACGGAGCCCTCGCGGGACTGGACG
>VGXJ01000183.1 GCA_016873375.1 Phycisphaerae bacterium | reverse complement strand
CCGATGAGCAGCGTGCCAACGGTGACCGCCACGGTGAGCACTTGGCCGAGCCTCGTGCTCACGGCGACAGCGACGGCGCAGAGCACGGCTACGCCGAGCGCCATGAGCAGGCCAGCCTTCCAGACCTCGGGCCGGAAGTCCGTGGCGATCGATTGCGGCGCGAAGCCGGTATCGAAGAGCAGTGCCAGCACGTAGGCCACCAGAAGCAGCGGCGAGACCGACATGATGAAGACTGCAGCGAAGCTCGACGCATAGAAATAGTTGCACCACGTCGCCACGCCGAACGCAAGGAGCACGGCCGCGCTGCCGAAGGAGATCACCGGCAAGTGGTAGGGCGTGCGAACGGTCTGCTGCACGCCGTGCAGTTCCACGAGCGCCAGCACAAGCATGAGCGCCAGCATGCATGCCAAGAGCGCTGCCACCGCGCCGAGGTACTTGCCCAAGACCACGCTCGCGCGGGCCACCGGCTTCGAAATCACCGTCAGGGCAGTGCGGTTCTCGATCTCGCGCGAGACGACGTTGGTCGCCAGCATGGCGGCCAGGAGAGCGCCCGACAGGAAGACCGTCGAGAGGCTCATGTCCAGGAACATCCGGTCGTCGTCCATCATGGTGTAGGCCGAGAACGGATTGGCCATGACCACCAGGAGACCTGCGACCACGGTCACCACCAGGGCCACCGGCTGACGGATGGACTCGAGGAAGGTGTTTCGGGCGATGGCGAGGAGCTGCTCAAGAAGGCCCATGCGGGAAGCATCGGCGGGCTGGTGGGCCGCGTCAAGCGAACCCCGACAAGGTTTCCTTCGTTCCTCATCAGGCCCGGCACGGTGCCGAGGCCTTGCGTACACTCCTTTCAACATCGGTCCAGGTCACCCCCCCCTCACTTCTCGGGACCCTTCCGGTGCATGCCATGCGAATCGATCACTTCGCCTACCAACAGGCCACGCGCGTTTCCGGTTTCGGGCTCATCCTGCAGCTCGTCGTCGGGCTGCTGGTGCTCATCTTCGCGAGGGTCCAGTCGGACACCACGCTGACGTGGGTCAGCCTGATGGTGCTCACAGGTGCGTTGGCTTGGATCGCCCTGGTCATCACATTCCACCAGCATCGGCTCGAGCGGCTTGAGGAACTCGAGACCGAGGAACTCGCAGCTTCGCGCGGCGACCGCCAGAGCGTCTTCGAAGTCGGCGCCGCCGATGCCCGAGTCGCGGCTCGCCGGCTCGAACTCATGCACCGGGTGCTCGTGCCGGCGGCGAGCATGCTCATGGCCGGCGCGTACACGCTGCTGGGTTGGCGCATCCTGGGGTACTTCGAGGCGCTCAACGATCCCAAGCCCAGCGTCGAGGCGTTCCGCGTGGCAGCCAATGGCGGCTGGATGCTCGCCGGCTGCGCGTTCCTTGCACTGCTCTGCTTCGTCTTCAGTCGATGGATCGCTGGCATGGCCTCCTTGCCGGCATGGCAGAACCTGCGTGGTGGTGCAGGGGTCATGGTGGGCAACGCCATCGTGCTGCTGGCCGTGGCCGTGGGCGTGGCGATGCGCTATGTCGACCAACCGACCGTGCTCGAGCGCATGGCGCAGGCGCTGCCGTTCCTGCTCTTCGGGCTCGCCGGCGAGATCCTCCTGAACTTTGTGCTCAACCTCTATCGGCCGCGACGCATGGGCGAGATCCCGCGCGCTGCGTTCGACAGCAAGGTGCTCGGCCTGCTTGCGGCGCCTGATTCGATCGTGCGCGGCATCAACGAAGCCGTCAACTACCAGTTCGGCTTCGACATCACGAGCAGCTGGGGCTACCAGCTCCTGCTGCGCAACGTGGCCAAGCTGGGCACCATCGCAGCGATCCTGTTCGTGGCCATGAGCATGATCGTGGTCGTCGGTCCGGGCGAGCAGGCCGTTCGCATGCGTGGCGGCCGCGTCGTAGGCGATGTCTCGCAGGGTGAACTCGTGCTGAAGTGGCCGTGGCCCATCGAGACCGTCGAGGTCTGGCCAGTTGCCGCCGTGCGATCGGTGCAGCTTGGGCCGAAGTCCCTGCAGCAGGGCTACGCGTGGGCCAGCGACCAGCCGGATGATCCTGAGCGCAAGCCGTTCATCGTCAGCGCCAGCACGGCCGCCCGCCGCGCTGAGTCGGCCATGGCCCCCACGCCCGCCGAGGGCGAAGAGGATGCTGCCGCGCGCTCGGTCAGCGCCCAGTTCGCGCTTGTCAATGCCGACATCGTGCTGAACTACCGCGTCCGTCCCACCGGCCTGATCGACTTCCTGTCGTTCGCCAGCGAAACCCGCACGCGTCGCAGCCCGTTGACCATGCGTGAACGGGCGCTCCGAGCGATTTCGATGCGGGAGGCGACCCAGTTCCTCGCCACGCAACCGCTCGATCGTGTCCTCTCGCCCGATGCCGACTCGCTCGGTGCTGCGCTGAAGGGTCGCATCCAGAGCGCCTTCGATGCCGAGCGCTGCGGCGTCGAGGTCGTCAGCGTGCTGATTCCTGCGCTGCGCCCCCCGGGGGAGAGTGCGGGAATGTTCGAGGAGCTCTCGATCGACACGCAGAACGCGCGCAAGGTGCTCTACGAGGCGCAACGCGTGGTCAACACCACCATGGCCGCTGTCGTGGGCGGCACCGATGCGGCCCGCGAGGCCGTTGCTGCCATCGAGCGCCTGCGTGCCGCCGAGCGCGAGCATGGAGCGGCCTCCGCGCAGGCAGCGGAACTGCGGCGCGCGGTTGAGTTGATCCTGCTGCGCAACCCGGCGCAGGCTTCGAGCGTGATCGCCAAGGCCCGCGCACGCCGCTGGGAACTGCAGCTCGATGCCAGCCGAAACGCGAGCGAGGTGTCCGGGCAGGCTGCAGCCTTCCGTGCGGCGCCCGAGCTCTACCGCCAGCGTCGCACCATGGAAGTGCTTGGCGAACAGCTGGCCCGCGCACGCATGAAGTATGTCATCGGTGCGGATCCGAGCCGGGTCCGCATGCACATCGAGATGCAGGAGCCCGAGTCGGGCCTGAATCTGGGCGACTACCTGACCAAGGACGGCGAGTCCGACAACTGATCCATCGTTCCCACTATGAACAAGCGCATCCCCATCATCGTTGGCTCGGTCATCCTCCTCGTGCTTGTGCTGTTCAACACGACCTATTCGGTCGGGTTCAACGAAGTCGCCGTGCTTGAGCGGCTCGGCAAGCCCGCCGGCATCCAGCGAGATGCCGGCATGCACCTCAAGGCGCCGTTCTTCATCGATCGCGCCGTCAAGCTCGATGTGCGCCGCCAGTTCATCGAGAGCCCCCTTGAGACGGTGCTCACGCGCGACGGCCAGCAGGTCGTGGTCCAGGCCTTCCTGCTGTGGCGCATTGACGGCGAGGGTGACGGCCCGTTGCAGTTCTATACCTCGTTCGGCACGCTCGAGAAGGCCGGCAAGGAACTCGAGACGCAGCTGCAGGGCGCCGTGCGTGCGATCGGGCAGTACGCCTTCAACGAGTTGATCGGCCCCGACAGCAAGATCGCCGCCGCGGAGGATGCGATCCTCGCCGACCTGCTCAAGACCCGTGCGCCTGGCGTGGAACCGGTCGATGTGGGCATCAGCCAGATCGTGCTGCCGCCCAAGACCACCGTGGCCGTGCTGCGTCGCATGGCGACGGTGCAGGAAACGCTGGCGAACCTTGAGGAAAGCAAGGGCAACAGCGAAGCCGATGCGATCAAGAGCCAGGCTGCCAGCCAGGCCGACACGATCCGCAAGTTCGCCGAGCAGTGGGCCGCCAACATCGAGGCCGTGGGCAACGAACAGGCCACGCGCTACTACGAGCAGATGCGCGAGGATGCCGACCTGGCGATCTTCCTTGCTTGGCTCGACACGCTGCGTGCGTCGCTCTCGGGCAGCACCACCTTCATCACCGACACGAGCAAGGCGCCGTTCCACCTGGTCGACCTTGATGCGCCTACCGATGGCAAGGGCATCCCGCAGCCGGCCAAGGAGGGCTCGAAGTGAGCGAGGGCGACCCGACCGATCCGGCGGGCATCGATCCCGCTTCGTCGCATCCGCGTCGCGCGGCCCACGCCGATTTTGCGGTCGAGGCTTCGTCGAATGATGTCGCTGCGGTCAGGGCGGCGATGAATCCGGCGAACCAGAGCCTCGCCGATGCGCTCAAGCTCTCGTATCGCTTGCTGCAGTTCGCGATTGCTGGCTTGGTCGTAGCGTTCCTCTTCTCGGGATTCCAGACCGTGCAGGAGGGCTACACGGGCGTGCGCACCGTCTTCGGCGCGATCGAGGGTGCACCCGGCGAAGAGGCCCTCTCGCCCGGCTTGCA
>VGXJ01000182.1 GCA_016873375.1 Phycisphaerae bacterium | reverse complement strand
GGTGTGTCTTGCTTGCACACATGCCCGGCAGGTGCGCCGCGCCGCCTGCACCCGCAATGATCACGCGCAAGCCGCGCTCGTGGGCGGCAGCCGCGTACTCGAAGAGCAGGTCAGGAGTGCGATGCGCGCTCACCACGCGGCACTCGTGCGGCACATCGAGCAGAGCGAGCATCGCACTGGCGTGCTGCATCGTCTCCCAGTCACTCTGCGAGCCCATGATCACGCCGACAAGCGGTACCTGTGCCATGCATGGCAGGGTAGCGCGGCCTGCGCCGGCGTTCGGCTCTGCAATCGAAGCACGAACCGATGGTGGCTAGCATCCGGTGCACCGCACATGGAGACGAACACGCACCAAGTACCCGCAGGGCACGACATCCATGTCGTGGTGATCGACGACCAGCCGATGGTCGTCCAAGTCGTGCGGCACGTGCTCGCCGATGACCAGCGCATCAAGGTGCACGGCTTCACCGATTGTGCGGTGGCGCTGACCGAACTGCGGGGGCCATTGGCCGAGGTGGAGCTCGATCTGGTCATCGTCGACCTGATGATGCCCGGGATCACGGGCTTCGATGCGATCGCGGCGGTCCGACAGCTGCCGGGGGGCGGAACGATCCCGATCCTGGCCCTGACGGCAAGTGATGATCCGATCATCGGCCAACAGGCGATGGACTTGGGCGCGTGCGAAGTCATTGTGAAGATGCCCCAGCCCCATGAGCTTCGTAACATCCTGCTTCGGCACATCGATGCCGTGGTCACGCTGCATGCATCCAAGCGCGAGCCTGATGACGGCGTGGTGCGGCTGGGCGCGCTGGAGCAGTCGGCCAACGAACTCGCGCAGCTCAACGACCCCGACACCGTGCTCATGCGGGTGCTCTCGGATGCGCGGCAATTCACGCACTGCGAGGCCGGCGGCGTCTTTGTTCGCGAGGGCAACCAGTTGCGCATGATCTATGCGCAGAATGACGTGCTCGGCAGCGGGGAGCGGTTCGTGCGCTCGGTCGTCCTGCCGCTCGATACGTCGAGCATCGCCGGCTATGTGGCGGTCACCGGCAAAATCCTGCATGTGCCTGATGTGTACGAGCTGCCGCCTGAGGCACCGTACCGCTTCAACCGAACGATCGATGAGCGCACGGGGTACCGCACGCGCAGCATCCTCGGCGTGCCGCTGCTGGGCGAGAGCGGGCGCTGCATCGGCGTGTTCCAGCTGATCAACCCGCATCGCGCCGATGGTGCGAGCACGACCGGCTTCGAACCGGGCGACATTGGCGTGGCCGCACGCTTTGCCGCTACCGTCTCGATGAGCGTGCAGCGGGCGCAGCTCACGAAGAGCCTCATCGATCGCACGATCGCCATGGCGCGCCTGCGCGACCCGAGCGAGACGGGGCCTCATGTCCAGCGCGTGTCGCGCATCTCACGCATCATCCTCGAAGCGTGGGGCGCCCGGCGCGGCCGCAGCGGCTCGGAGTGGGAGCGCGATGTGGACCGTTTCGCGCTTGCGGCCACGCTGCACGACGTGGGCAAGGTCGGCGTGTCCGACGCGGTCCTCAAGAAGCCCGGAAAGCTCGACCCCGAGGAGCGCGCCGTGATGGAGCGGCACACGACCATCGGCGCGGACCTCTTCGGTGATGACCGCGAGTTCGACCTCGTCGCCAAGCGGATCGCGCTGCACCATCACCAGCGCTGGGATGGCAAGGGCTATCCGCCGGTGCTGCAGGCCGATGGATCCGAGCGACCGCTGCGTGGCGATGCGATCCCGCTCGAGGCTCGCATCGTGGGCATTGCCGATGTCTACGACGCCCTGAGTGCACGACGCTGCTACAAGGAGCCGTGGCCCGAGGATCGCGTGATCGACCTGATCACCGGTGAGCGCTCAGGCCAGTTCGACCCGGAAGTCGTGGACCTCTTCATGGAGAACCTGCCGACCTTCCGCGCGATCCTGCAAGCGCACGAGGAAGAGGGCCTGCACTGACACGGTGCTACGCGCGCGGCAGCACCAGCTCTGTCAGGCGCGTGGCGCAAGGAATCCCGCACAAGGGAGCAGTCGGCTGTCCATCGCGGATCGCCTGCAGCCACTCGCGCGTGACCGCACAGCCGGGCACGAAGGGCATGAGCGAGCCGATCGCGGCAACGGTGATGAATCCTCGGCGCGTCGTCTGCATGAACTGCCTCCTGTGCCCGGTACCGTACCTGCATGCTGCACCTTGCCTGCGTGCTCGTCGTGATGGCTACCGCGGATGATCGTGTCGCCGCACCAACGGTTCCCGGCAGCACGCTCGTGGATCGCATGGTCGCTGCGCCGGGCCCGATCCCTGCTGATGTGCGTGAGCGCTTCGGGCTCAAGTCGTTCTATGCACAGTGCATCGTCTGGGAAGGGCTGCCGTTCGTGGCCAGCGGCAAGGTCGATCCGCGTGCACTGCAGGAAGCCGTCTGGCTCGCACGGCGCATGCTGCGCAGCCGGCCGGAGATCGCGCGCGCCATGGGTGCGAACCATGTGCGCGTGGCGATCATGGATCTGGGCGAGGTCACGACCGATGTACCCGAACACAGTGATCTCGAGCCCAAGGGCTACTGGGACATGCGCGCACGTGGGCTCGGGGCGACACCGCATCGACCGGCGGTCAGTGCAGGCGAGGAGAACCTGCTCACGTACCCCGGCGATCCGTACGCCACCGAGAGCATCTTCATCCATGAGTTCGCGCACGCGATCCACGAGATGGGCCTGTCGTCGGTCGACCCGACCTTCGATCGCCGGCTCGAAGCCGCGTACGACGCGGCCATGAAGAAGGGGCTGTGGCAGGGTGCCTATGCGCGCGAGAATCGCATGGAATACTGGGCCGAAGCCACGCAGTCCTTCTTCGACACCAACCGCGAGAATGACAACCAGCACAACCATGTGAACACGGTCGCGGAACTCAAGGAGCATGACCCTGCTGTGTGGGAACTCTGCATGGAGGTCTACGGCCAACCCTGGGCGTACACGCGTGCCGATGCCCGCGCGGGCCAGGAGCACCTTGCCGGGTGGGATCCCGCCGCGAGCCCGACCTTTGCCTGGTCCGATGCGGTGCGCGAGGCGTGGCGGCATTGGGAGCTGCTCGAGCAAGCGCGCAAGGCTGGCCGCAAGGGGCGTGCGCAGCCCGACGGCGCGGCGAGTCCTGAACCCGAATGATCCGTCAGCGCGTGCGAGGCCGCTGGTACTCGTCCAGGTGCTGGATCGGCTGGCGAACGCAGCGCGCCAGCATCGACTCCATCGCGACGGGTCGGTAGCGGTGGCAATCCACGCCGACATCGGCCGATCGACTCTGGCTCGGCAGGCCTCCGTGCAGGTGGCCGTGCAGGTGCAGCGCGCCGTTCCATCGACCCTGCCATGCGAGCATCGGGTAGTGGCAGAGCACGATTCGGTGATCGCCGCGCTCCCATCCCTTCCAGCTGGCGATGTCGTGCACCGAGTCAAACAGCCGATCGAAGCCCGGCAGGCGCGGATCATGGTTGCCGCGGACCAGATGCACGGTTGAGCAGCGGATCCGCTCGCGGCATTCGCGTGCGAGCTTTACGGCCTTGCGAGGCTGCTTTTTCCACGGCAGCCCAGCGACGAAATCGCCGAGGTGCCAGAGTTCGTCACCCTTGGCGACCGTCGCGTTGACTCCATCGATCAGTGCGTCGTTCATCTCTTCCACGCTGCCGAACTCGCGCTTGTACAGCGCAAGGGCTTCTTCGTGCCAGAAGTGCGTGTCGCTGGTCACCCAGATCGTCTTGGCCATGGGCACAGGCTAGCGCGCGGGACAGGGACCGCCGGCTTCACATGATCAAGCCTCCTCGTGTTCAATGCGGGCATGCACCTGACGCGTCCCGCCTCATCCATCGCTGCGCTCCGATCATCGCTGCTTGCCCTTGGAGCGTGCCTGGTGGCAGCGTGCGCGGGCGCGCCGGTGGGCTCGGCCGTCGTGCTCGATGGTCCAGCGGCTGCCGAGGCACCCGAGCACGACGGCCGCATGGCCACACGCATGACGCATGGGCCGATGCTCGGGGAACTCGACGATACGGGCATGCAGGTCTGGGTACGGCTGGATGGCGAACCTGGTGAGCACGTTGCGCTGGAGGTTTTCGATGAGCAGGGGACCACGGTCGAGCAGCGACTCACGGCCACCGTTGCCCAGCGTAGGACCCCACGCACGCTGGTCTGGTCGGTGCGGGAACTGGCGCCCGGAACCAAGCATCGCTATCGCATCACTGGCGTGATGGGTGGCGCATCGCGCGATGCGGATGGATTCGATGGCATGATCAGCATGCTTGCTGA
>VGXJ01000181.1 GCA_016873375.1 Phycisphaerae bacterium | reverse complement strand
ATCTCCACCAGCAACATGGGCTCCCTGCTCCGGGCCCAAGGCAAGCTCGCCGAGGCGGAGCCGTACTACCGCGAGGCGCTCGAGAAGCGCCGCCGCACGCTCGGCGAGGAGCACCCGGACACGCTCGGCTCAGTTTCTCTGATCGTACGCCTGAACATTGATCAAAACAAGGCGCAAGAAGGGCTCAATCTCATCACGCCCTTCGAGCCCGCCGCCCGCAAGGCGTTCACTGGCGGCAACGCACGGCGGCTTGCCGACTTCCTGACGGCCTTCGGCCGCGCGCGCGTGGGTGTCGGGTTTGATGCCGAGCGCTTCGCCCTCGCCGAGGCGAATCTCCTCGAGGCGCACGCGATCTATCTCGCCGCGAAGGACCGCGGCCCGGCACACAAGGACACGCTCGCGTGCGCGCAGGCGCTCGTCGACCTGTACACGGCCTGGGACAAGTCCGAGCCCGGCAAGGGCTACGACCAGAAGGCCGCGGAGTGGCGAGCGAAGCTGCCAGCCGCCGCCACGCCCTGACCGCTCAACCCTTCACAGGAACCAGCCGTGTCACGCGGCCCTGCGGCACCCATTCGGCGACCAGGATGCTGCCATCGGCAAGCCAGATCGCATCGTGCGGGTGCACGAATCGGCCGAACTGAAAACTCTCGGTCGGCTGTCCGCGCAGGTTCGTGGGGTGACCATCGCCAAGCGCGACCACGGGCTTGAAGGACTCGTCGTAGAGACAGACGACGCTTTCAAGGTCCGGCACCAACATCAGGTTCTCGCGGAACTTCATGTCGCACGGCATGCGCACGCCGTCGGTGTGAATCGCCACCGGCGTGCCATCGAGCGCAAGCACCTGGATGCGTCGGTTGCCGCGGTCGGCGACGACCAGCATCGGCTCCTTGCCGCGCGGATCGATGCCCAGCCCGTGCGGGCAGCTCGTCTCGCCCTTGCCCGAGCCGGGCTTGGTGATGATCTTCTTCCACTGGCCGTCAGCACCGAAGAGATGGATGAAGCCCTTGCCGTAGCCGTCGCCCACGAAGAGGTCGCCACCCGGATGGAACGCGACATTCGTCGGGCACCACTCCGAAGCCGAGCCGTACACGCCGCTCTGCATCGGGCAGGTCGCGGTCCATACCACGGTGCCATCGAGCGCGGTCTTCACCACGCAGCGCCGGCGCGTGTCGCAGTGATAGAGGTACTCACGGTCGCCTTCCTTGCGCAGGTCAAGACCATGCGCGCCGCCGGCGAAGTCCGTGCCCCAACCGCCGATCGCGCGCCCGTCGGCCTCGTACACGCAGACAGCCAGCGGCTTCTCGCTCCCGCCGCCGACGGTGTGCGCGAGATAGATCCGCCCCGCTGCATCCTGCGCCACGCCGTGCGTATCGCCCCACGAGGTGCCCGCGAGCGGCGAGAGGAACGAGTGATTGACCGCGTAGCGCTGCGAGCCCGAGCCGATGGGCGGCGGCAGCGGATCGTCACCGAGTGCGCGAGGAGCGAGAAACGACGGAGCTGCGACGGTGGCCGCCGTCGCTGCGATGAACGATCGTCGATCGATGGTCATGCGCGCAGACTACGCGCGCAGAGCGCTCACTCGCCCGGGAAATCCCACTGCACGCCGGGCCGGTAGCCGAGCAAGCCGTAGAGCTCGCTCCGATGCTGCATGCGCGGCAGCATGGCCTCCATCGAACCATGCGTCTTCAGGTGGGCGAGTCCCTCTTCGACCGCCTTCATCGCCATGCGCATCACGCTCAGCGGGTAGATGACGATCGAGTAGCCCATCGCGCCAAACTGCGCCGCGCTGATGTGCGCCGTCTTGCCGAACTCGGTCATGTTGGCGAGCGACCGTCCCGGCGAGGCCTTGGCGAAGTGCGCGAACTCGGCCGCATCGGCAAGCCCCTCGGGGAAGATCACATCGGCGCCTGCTTCGCGATAGAGGTTCGCGCGACGAATCGTGCCCTCGATCCCTTCCATCGCCCGGGCGTCAGTGCGCGCAATGATCACGAAGTCGGCGCTGCGACGCGCCTTCGCCATCGCGGCGACCTTGTCGGCCATCGATTGCGCGGGCAAGACCTCCTTGCCGTCCAGATGACCGCAGCGCTTGGGAAAGACCTGGTCCTCGACATGCAGCGCGGCCGCTCCGGCGCGCTCGTAGTCAACCACCGTGCGCACGGCACACTCGACCTCGCCGTAGCCGGTGTCGGCGTCGGCGATCACGGGCAGGCGGCTCGCGTCGGCGATCTCGCGGATCGTGCGGCACATCTCGCTGAGCGTGATCAGGCCGATGTCGGGGTAGCCGGCCACATTGGCCGTGGCGCCGCCCGAGATGTAGCAGGCATCGAAGCCCGCCTTGCGCACGCTACGCGCCACGAGTGCATTGAACGCACCCGGCGCCACCACCGTTCCCTTGGACATGAGTTCACGCAAGCGTGCGCCAGGATGCATGGCGTGAGTCTACGACTCGTCGCACGAGTCAGGGCTTCACGGCGTCGAGGCGCGGCTGCCACTCGCCCCGCTCATCCTGAGTCCAGGTCACGAGCAACTCGTTCGGCCGCAGTCCTTTCGTGCGTAGATCCAAGGGCGGCGGGCCATCGTCCCAGTCCTGCGCGCCCTTGGGCCTCTTCCGCTTCTTGGCCTTGCCCTTGCTGGCGGTCCAGGCGGCATCCTTGGTCTGCGGATCATCGGGGATCGACCAGAGCATCGGGGCCGTGGCCTTGATCGCGAACTCACCGCCGTGGGTGCGGATCCGCTGCTCGAAGCCATGCTCGATCAGCGCCGTGCGCAGCTCATCGACGCTCGCCGGCATGATCCCCTTGCCGCGCAGGAACTGCACGCCGGCTGCCATGAATGACGCGCTCTTCATTGCGCTCGTGAAGCTCGAGGCCTGCAGCCCCAGCACGAACGCCTTCCACTTCGCCTCGAAGGCATCCACCATCGACTGATCCGTCGCACCGAAGGCAAGGCCGAAGGCGCGCAGGCTCGGCACGCCGGCATTGAGGTGCTGGAGGTACTGGTTGAAGTTCCGCGCGTACTTCCCGCCATCGCCGTAGGCGAGGAACTGGATCATCGACCACGCCTGGTCGTACTGCAGTCGCGCATCACCGCCGCGCACATTGGCGCCCCACGCCTCATGCGACATGTTCAGCATCGATGCCAGGGGCAGATGCTTGCCGGCCTTGATGGCTTCTTGGATCGAGCGCAGCGCGGTGGCATCGACCTGGCCGATCACGACATCGCCGTCGAGCACCTCGGCCATCCCGAAGAACTCGGCCATGCCCTCGTTCACCCAGATCGGCAGGTCGTTGACGAAGAAGGACCATGCGACCTGGTGGAAGCCCTCATGCTGGATCGTGTGGCGCACCTGCTCCTCGGGCACGCGCTCGGTGAAGAACGCCAGCCCCGCACCGTTGGGGCTCACGAAGAACATGCCACCCGAGCCGGTCCCGTCGATGCCAAAGCGAGAGCGCAGCGTGTTCAGGTAGTCCTGCTGGCGCGCGAACATGTAGACGGCCAGCACATCGGGCTGTCGCCGCCTGAGGTGCTCGAGCCGGCTCGTGTATTCGCCGTACATCGTGTCCAGGAGCGCGGCGTATCTGGCCGTGACCGTTCGGTCGAGGTCGCTGCGGATGGCGTAGAAGCGGCTGGGGCGGACGGTGCCCTCGGTCCGGTCCCACCACGATGCCTGCGGCACAACCTGCGCGGGTGGCGCGGGATCCGACGCCCAAGCCCAACCTGGAAGGACCAGGGCCATGAACGCCACGAAGATCGGGATCCAGCTCGCACGCACGGGGTCAAGCGTAATGGGACGAAGAGCCGGACCGAGGCCACCAACCGATATAGTGCTCCTTCCTCCCACTGAACGCCCATGAAGACCTTGCTCACCGCCGCTCTCTCCGCCGTCCTCGCGGCCGCCATCGCCAGCCCCACCGTGGCCCAGACCCCGACCGCTCAGGAGATGCGCGAGCGCCTCGAGAAGAGCCTGGTGCTCGGCCCCACGGCCATCGAACAGATGGGCGTTCGCCACCTGTGGCAGCAGCGCCTCATCATGACCCAGGGGACCACCGCCCTGCGTGGCTGGATGCGCGGCGACAGCGCGTTCGTGCTGGATTCGCGTGGCGGCCTGAGCCGTCTGTCGCTCAACGATGGCGCCGTGATCTGGCGCAGCGAAGTCGTCGGTCCGCAGGACCGCGTGCTGGGCGTCCATCGTGGCCGACTCGATGGCCGCGACCGCGTGTTCGTGGTGATCGACAGCGAGTTCATCCAGCTTGACGGCACAACCGGCGGACTCATCGGCCGCAAGCCATCGAAGGAGTACCTGAG
>VGXJ01000180.1 GCA_016873375.1 Phycisphaerae bacterium | reverse complement strand
GCCCCAGATGCTGTCGTAGGCCGCGCGGTTCTCCGGCGTCGGATCCTGGCGCATCTTCTTGCGGGCAAGGCCGACCTTCACCATGAGGTCAGCCTGCTTCTGTGCGATTGAACGGAAGTCATTCCACTTCGACTCGCGGGTACGCGCGCGGAGTGCGGCGGTGGCCGCATCTTCGGCCGGTGCACCAGCGGACGCGCCACCAGAACCCGCTGCGCCACTGCCCGAGTTCGGAGCATCGCTGCTCAGCGTCAGGCCCTCGGTGCTCGGCGTGGCGGCGGGCTCGGGTTCACCGACCGTCGAGGTCGGTGCAGCATTCGGATCGTGGCGCATCTTGGCGCCGCCTGCAGCACCGTTGGTGCGCGCGCCTGACTCGCCCTTGGTCGGGCTGCCCTCGGTCGTACCCCCCATCGCGATGTCGGACGTCCCCGCGCTGCTGCTACCGCTCGCGGGAACCGAAGCGCTTGTTCCGGGAACGCTCGCAGGCGCCGGCGGTGGAGGCGCAGGATCGTCGCTGCAGGATGCAACAAAGAGGACGGTCAAGACCATATATCGCTTCATGCGAATCATTCTAGGGTCGGGCGGGGGTTTCCCGCGATGGCCGCGCTAGGATCCTCCTCATGTGCAAGCCCAAGGCTCCGCGTGCCTTCTCGCTCACCGAACTCCTGGTCGTCGTGGCGATCCTGGCCCTCTTGATCGGGCTCCTGATCACGGGCATCACCGCGGTGCAGCGCACCGGCCGGGTGACCAAGTGCCTGAACAACCAGCGGCAGATCGCGCTGGCCTGCGCCTCGTACGCGAGCAGCAATGCCGGCCGCCTGGTCAATCCGCGGACCTCGTGCCCGGGCACGACAAGCCTCACGCCGCCAGGTTGCCCGGCGATTTCGTACCCCACCGGCACGAGCAACAATGACTTCCACTCTTGGACGGCTTCGTTCGGGCCCAACATGGACGGCAACACCGAGCTCGAGGCCGCCATCACCAAGGGTGCGCTGTATCCGTACGTTGGTTCGGTGCCGGTCTACAAGAGCTCGCTCGATCCCGGTGACCGCCTGCGCAGTTACTCGCTCAGCGCCTTCGTCGGCTGCCACGTGCCGGACGACCTTCCGGCCTACATGCAGTGGGAGCAGTTCTACGAACCTGAGGACTGCCAGAACCTGAACAGCACCGCGATGTCGCGCATCCAGCAGCCTTCGAAGACCATCGTCTGCATTACCGAGGATGACAACGACGGCTTCAACTTCAACAACCAAGGCTGGGTGATCGACCCGACCAACTCGAACTGGATTGACTGGCCGGCGTTCTGGGATCCCCAGAATGTGACGTACGCGATGGTCGACGGCAGCACCGAGCGCTATGAGATGGCCCGTCCGGAGCTGCCCGGTCTGATCGATGCATTCGGACACTGGTACTACGAAGCGCCCGTGAACGGCACGGGCTGGCGCGCGCGGCGCGACTGGTACCACTTCCGCATCCGTTGCCTGCCCGGAAATCTGCCGAATCCCACACCGTGATGCAGTGAGATTGGTTCGCCTCTTGGCCAGGCGTCATCATGGCTGAGCATCCGGCGGACCAAGACAAGAGGGCGCATCCCGTGGTGCGCCCTCGTGCTTGGGTCGATTGTGTGCTCGGGTGAGCGATCAGAACGTGCTGCCGAAGGCAGCGAGCACGATGGCCAGGTCCTTGCCATCGACGGTGCCGTCGAAGTTGCAGTCGCTGGTGGGCGAGTAGCTCAGGTTCCACCAGCCGAGCACGATGCTGGCGTCAGCGCCGTTGACCGTTCCATCGAGGTTGACGTCGCCAAGGGCGATCTCGCAGGAGTCGGGCTTGGCATCGCCGTCGATGTCGTTCTCGGTGCCTGCGGAGATGTCGGTTGGATCGTCGATGCCGTTCTCATTGCAGTCGGAGATGCCGCCGAGCGCGGGAGCGATCTGTTCCGCCTGGTTCGCTTCAGCCGTCAGGTCATCGGCGACCACCCACGTGTTGGTGCTGGTCTTCTCAAGAACTTTCACTTCGACGATGTCGGCGGCCACTTCCTCGACCACGACCCTCTTCGTGGCCGTCTGTCCCTTGACGACGCCGTCGGCAAGGCAAAGGCCTGACAGGAGGCTCGTGGCGGCGCTGGCGCACCCGATCTGAACGATGTTCATGAAGATTCCCTGTTGAGTTGCGGAGTTTGCGGCCTAGACCCTCATGCATCGGCATGGGATGACTGCAGAATTCACTTTCGCAAGGGGCTCGGGGCGGATTCAGCCGGGAGTGAAATCCCAATCAAGCCCTGTGGCCCGACGAACCCCGCACGAGGGAGAAGCCCCGAGGTCCCCTCGCTCGGCCGGGTGACACCCTGCCGCCGCCGGATGACGGAAGCGAGCCCGTCGGTGCGATCGTCAGAACGCCGCGTTGCGCGGGGTGCGCGGGAAGGGAATCACGTCACGGATGTTGGCCATGCCGGTGGCGTAGACGATCGTGCGTTCGAATCCGAGGCCAAATCCGGCATGAGGGACGGTGCCATAGCGTCGCAGGTCCCGGTACCACCAGTAAGCGGTCTTGTCGAGATGCATCTCATCCATACGTCGATCGAGCACATCCAGTCGTTCTTCGCGCTGGCTGCCGCCGACGATCTCGCCGATGCCGGGCGCGAGGATGTCCATCGCCGCGACCGTGCGTTCGTCATCGTTGAGCCTCATGTAAAAGGCCTTGATGTCCTTGGGATAGTTCATCAGCACGACGGGTCGTCCCACGAGCGTCTCGGTGAGATAGCGCTCGTGCTCACTCTGCAGGTCCATGCCCCACGAGACCGGGAACTCGAACTTCACGCCCTTGGCTTCGGCAGCCTGAAGGTGCTTGATCCCGTCGGTGTAGTCCATGCGCTCGAAATTCGCCCTGACGAGAGCCTCAAGCCGGCTGATGCAGCCCTTGTCGATGCGCTCAGCAAAGAATTTCAGGTCATCCTGTCGCTCTTGGAGGAGATCCGAGAAGATGGACTTGAGCAGGTCTTCGGCGAGCTGCGCATCGGCCGCCAGATCAGCAAAGGTGATTTCGGGCTCGATCATCCAGAACTCCGCGAGGTGGCGGCTGGTATTGCTGTTTTCTGCGCGGAATGTCGGGCCAAAGGTGTACACGCTGCTCAGGGCACATGCGTAGGTCTCGACGCTGAGCTGCCCGCTGACGGTGAGGCTCGTTTCGCGGCCGAAGAAGTCCTTGTCCCAGTCGACCTTGCCGTCATGCGTACGCGGGATGTTGAGCTGGTCGAGCGTGCTGACCCGGAACATCTGTCCGGCGCCCTCGCAGTCGCTCCCGGTGATGATCGGGGTGTGCACCCAGTAGAAGTCCCGTTCGTGGAAGAAGCGGTGAATGGCCTGCGCCAAGCAATGCCGCACGCGTGCAACGGCGCCAAAGGTGTTCGTGCGGACACGAAGGTGAGCCTGTTCACGGAGGTACTCGAAGCTGTGCTGCTTGGGCTGGATCGGATAGGTGTCCGGGTCATCGACCCAGCCCACGACCTCGACTGACTCAGCCTGCAGCTCAAGCGCCTGGCCCTTGCCTTGGCTCGGCACGAGTTCGCCCCGACAGATCACCGAGCAGCCAGCCGTCAGTCGCAGCACCTCGGCTTGATAGTTGGGCACCGAGTTCGGCACGACCACCTGGATGGGATCGAAGCACGATCCATCGCTCACATGCACGAAGGACAGACCGGCCTTGCTGTCGCGGCGGGTGCGGACCCAGCCCTTGATGATGGCCTTCTGGCCGATCGCCGAGGCAGGGTCAGCGAACAGTCGGCCGATGGGGCGTTCGATCGTGCTCATTCGAGGGACGCTAGGGCAGAGACGGTGCGCGTGCAGCGATCACGCTGCGTTCCGGTCAGGGCCCTCAACGCCGATCTCGCGAGCTCGGGCGAGGGCGGGGGCTTCAGACCAAACCCGGTGCCACGTCGGTCCATGCGAACTCGCTAATGTCCTATAAGCACAATCCAGGTTCCTGACCTAGTGGATTTGGCCCACGATCGGCACAGTCTTTGCTAGCCCCATGAACGATGCGTTCGCCGCTTCATTTCCACAGCATGGACTCAGGGTTTTTCAGCCCGAGGGATCGCGTGCGATCAGTGCATGATGGCAACAGAACGAATCTGAATCTGCTCCTTTCCTGCGGTGGATGGCGGGATGACACCTTCGCCGACATGCTGCCTCGGCTCCTCGAGCCGCAGGGCATTCGGTGCCTGCGTGCACGGAACCTCTCCGAAAGCGACCAGGTCGTTCGCCAAGTTCGCGTGCACATTGCGGTCGTCGACATCGGCCTGCCGGTCGGTGACGGCGCC
>VGXJ01000179.1 GCA_016873375.1 Phycisphaerae bacterium | reverse complement strand
CATGCATGATCTCGAGGACGCGTCGCACGCCGGCTTCACCATGGACGGCAAGGCCCCACAGCATCGGCCGGCCGATCAGCGTGCCGTCGGCACCCAGCGCCAGTGCACGCAACACATCCACACCGCGGCGGATGCCGCCATCGACAAGCACCACGCCATCGGCACGCTCACCCTTGGTCGCATGCACGCACCGCTCGAGCACATCGGCCGTCGCTGGCGCGCCATCGAGCTGACGCCCGCCATGATTGCTCACGATCACACCCTGCATGCCTGAGCGCATCGCACGCACGCAATCATCGGGTCGCACGATGCCCTTGAGCACGATCGGCAGGTCAGTCTGCTCGCGCAGCCACTCAAGATCCTTCCAGCACAGCGCCGGGTCGATGAGCCACGAGAGGGCCTCGCCCAGACCACGGCCGGTATGACCGGTCGGACCGCCCGGCCGCACGAGGTTCACGACAGAGAGATGCGCAGGCACATGGAAGTGGTTGCGCACATCGCGCTCACGAGTGCCCCAGACCGGTGTATCGACGGTCAGTGCAATCGCGCGGCAGCCTGCGCGCACGGATCGTGCGACGAACTCGCGCACGAAGCCACGATCCTGGCCCACATAGAGCTGCAGCCAGCACTCACCGCCGACCGCGCAGATCTCCTCGACGCTCGTCGTCGACAGGCTGCTGATGCCCATCGGCACGCCAGCTGCCTTGGCAGCCCGCGCCGTGGCGAGTTCCCCGTCGGAGTGAGCCATGCGCTGCAAGGCCACAGGCGCGACCATCGTCGGCATCGACCAGCGCGAACCAAGGATCGTGGTCGAGAGATCCCGCATGGCAACACCCACCAGCACGCGGTAGTGCACAAGCCAGCGTGCCCACGCCGCACGGTTGTCGGCAAGCGTGCCTTCGTCACCCGAACCCGATCGGTAGTAGTCGTACGCCAAGCGATCGAGCGACTCGGGCGCGTCGCGCTCGTAGTCGCCCAAGCCAACCATGTCCTGCGGTTCATGCTTCACGCATGCGAGTCTACGCGCGTACCGACATTGGCCAGCCAGAGAGTGCCGCACCAGCAACGCGGCGGACCGATCGCCAAGACCGGCTTGCGCCGCTCAGCGCACCGAGCGCACGACCGCTGCGATCGACGCAGGATCGGCCATGCCGCCCATGCCGTAGGTGCCGCAGGCGAGCGTCTTCTCAACCGGATCCACGACTTGCAGCCGTGGCTGATCGGCACGCAGCTGCGCCAGGTGCCGAGCGGTCGCGGGGTGCTCCCACATGCGCGTGTTCATGGCAGGTGCGATCACGATGGGTCGTTCACGCTGCCAAGCCCGCACGATGCACGTGAGCATGCTGTCGCAGCGGCCGAGCGCGAGGTCGGCCAGCAGGTTCGCCGAGAGCGGCGCGATGACGAGCACATCGGCCCAGTCGGCTAGGTCGATGTGCGGTACGGGATCGCCGCGATGCCACATGGCCGGCCACTCATCGTCGTCCTCCCATGCCTTCACGCCGAGCTGGTTGACCTGCGTGAAGTTCCACGCATGCGGCGTCGCCACGACCTGGACCTCGTGGCCATCGGCGACCAGGGCCGCGACGAGTTCGGGCGCCTTGATCGTGGCCACGCTGCCGGTGATGCCCAGGAGGATCCTCATGCGATGGCAGGATTCTAGGAACACCTTCACCGACTGCTGCGTCCATGCTCGACGATCCGCGGGCATCGATCGCATCGAGCGCGCGTCCCCGGTATCGTGGCCCGCAACGCCTCACCAACAAGGAGCCAATATGTCGATCAGCCGCCGCGACTTCATCGTCACTTCTGCCGCACTCGGAGCCGCGGGCTACGCGTCGCCCTTCGCCATCGGCAGCCCGAACCAGCCCTCGAAGATGCTCAACATCGGCCTCGTCGGTTCCGGCGGCCGAGGCTCGGGCGCGGCCAACGACAGCCTGACGGCCAATCCGAATGTGCGCCTGGTGGCCATGGCCGATGTGGACCTGGCCAAGGCCAAGGGTGCGCGTGATGGCCTGAAGAAGGCGCACGGCGATCGCGTGTCGGTCGACGATGCGCGCATCTACGGCGGTCTTGATGGCTTCATGAAGGTGATCAACGACCCGACGGTCGACCTCGTCATCCTGACGACGAGCCCCGGCTTCCGCCCCAGCCACATCAAGGCTGCAGTCGAGGCGAAGAAGCATGTGTTCGCCGAGAAGCCCGTGTGCACCGACAGCGCCGGCTACCGAACCTGCTGCGAGGCCCATGACCTGGCACTCAAGCAAGGCACGGCGATCGTGACCGGCACGCAGTACCGCCGCCAGCCGAGCTTCATGGAGGCGATCAAGAACATCAAGGAAAAGGGCATGATCGGCGAGCCGGTCTCGATGACAGCCCGCTACTGCGCCGGCGAGATCTGGTACCGCGATCGCCTGCCAGGCCAGTCCGATGCCGACTACCAGATCATGAACTGGATGCACTTCATCTGGGCCAGCGGCGACCAGATCGTGGAGCAGGCCGTGCACAACATCGATGTCGTGCACTGGATGTTCGGCACGCCGCGCTCGGCCTTCGCAGTCGGCAGCCGCTGGCATCGCCCGGCCGACAGCGAGATGTGGGACAGCTTCAAGGTCGACTTCCAGTTCGATGGCGGCAGGCTCTGCTCCTTCACCGGCCGTCACTGGCCCAAGGCGACCGGCGACTTCGACAATGTGGTCTACGGCAGCGAGGGCGTTGCGCAGATCAAGGCCTTCTCCAACGGCAGCATCATCAGTGACCGCAACGGCAAGGAACTCTGGCGGATGAAGGGCGACATCGGCGGCGCCTACCGCCGGGAGCACAAGGACCTGGTCGACTCGATCGTGGCGGGCAAGCCGATCGTTGAGCTCCGCCAGACCGCCGAAAGCAGCCTGATGGCCGTCATGGGCCGCGAGGCTGCCTACACGGGCCGCACCGTCGGCTGGGACGAGATCACGGGCGCGAAGCTCGATCTCTTTCCGCATGACATCGCCAAGGGCGCGGTCGCCAAGCCGTTCGTGCGCATCCCGGGCCAATACGAGCTGGCCTGAACGGATCAAGCCGCGCGACGCGCGGCGTACCTGCGAGCTGGACCAAGCCACCGGTCCAGGCTCGATCAGCGCGTGCGCCGATGCAGCCTGAAGCCCAGGCGCTCGGCCATCGCGCCGTGATGGCGCATGAGACGACGCTGCATCGTGACCAGACCTGCAGGCTTGAGCTGCTGGCGCTGCAGCTCCAGCAGCAACGCCATCTCGAAGAGCGTGCTCTCGCTCCAATCGACTTCCTCAAGGAAGCCGCTCACCGCGACCGCGCGGGTCGTGCGGAGAAACCGCTGGATCCGCGCCCGTGGAAGGTCGATGGTTCGGCAGCCGCCGAAGTGGATCATGCGGCCGTTGCACTGGCCGGCAAGTCGCTGCTCAAGGTCGTCGAAGTCCATCTTTTCATCGCGGCGACGCACATCACCCGGCAGGAGCAGCCCGCGGCGCGTGTGGATCGAGAGCCAGAGGATGGGGAAATCACTGTGCGCCTGCTGCAGCCACTTCCGCAGGTAGTGCTCGAGCTCGGCGCGCGTGGCCACGTCGCGGTGGATGAAGGGCACCCGGAAATCGCCAGCGCGCAGGAATTCCAAGGCCGGCCGCACCGACACCGATGAGCGCAGCCCGAACCATTCGGCCTCGAGGCAAAAGATGCCCTTGCGCCAGATGAACACGGCGTGATGCTAGCGAAGCATGATGTGTTGCGTCAGCGGTCCCACACCACACGCACTTCGACGCCATCAGCCAGCATAGGCCTGAGCAGAGACTGCAGCAGCAGTTCGATGCGGGGTGCGCACTCTGCCTCGATCTCCTTCACATACGCAGGCTGCGAGGCAAGCTCGACCGCTGCGGCGCGCATGGCCGCGCGGGCACGCTCGGCACCGTCACCGATGAATGGGTTGATGTTGTTCAACCATCGATCGTCGACCTCGACCTCGATGTGGCGCGGATCGACCTGTACATACACCATGCGGCCGTCCACGCGTGGCGGCGGCAGATGCACAAGCAGCGCACCGCGACCATCGCTGCCGATGAACTCCATGCGCTCGGGAGTGAGGCCCTCGAGCGGCACGATGTACTGCACGAGATTGCCCGAACTCCTCAGTTGCGTGGCCGTGGATCCCAGCGACAAGCCCAGCCACCGTGTTTCCTGGAGATCCTCGACAGTCACCTCGAGTTCGCGCTCGGCGACCTTGAGCCGCAGCTGTGGGTCGAGGTTGCCCACCGCTGCCCGCACCGTGGTCGAGATGTTCACCTGCGGCTTGAAGGCCCCGGCCAGGCGACCTGCGGCAT
>VGXJ01000178.1 GCA_016873375.1 Phycisphaerae bacterium | reverse complement strand
AGGCTTGTGCTGCCCCACTGGTTCTCGCCGATAAGGACGGTCGTGTCTCGCCGGAGCCGCAGTTGGAGCCCCCGGAGGCCCCGGAAGTTTCGAATGCTGAGGTAGCGGAGGTGCACGGGAGGTCGCCGAGCCCAACCATACATCTTGAAGGCTGAAACGGCGAGGTGAGGGCATCGCTCAATACAAGCCTGAATGGAACTCCGGACCAAATCCGGTTTCGCCTGCTTCGCTTGCTTGCGGTGGGCGGTTTCCTGTTGCCACGCACCTCATGGCTGCGGGTGTTCGGTGGGCTGATGGCCCGGCGTCGCTGCTTCAATTCAGATGCCATGATTACAGGACAAACACCTTGTGGAACTCGTTTGGCCTTGGAAATTTGGCTCACCATGCTTGCGCGGTGGATAACAAGCGGCCAATATGCGCGGTCTAGGAGCGGAGCAAGACACATCGTTGGAGGGTTAAGGAAGGTGATCACTTCCCTCGGAGATCACCATGCTTCGTACCACTTGCTTCGTTGCCGCGACCGCGTTCGTGGCCTCATCTGCCCAAGCGGCTCTCACTGGCGTCAATTCACTTTCGCTGTACCAGTCGCTGGTCGGGATCCAGGCCTTCCAAGATCAGACGATCAACCTGAATGCCTACAGCGTCGGGGTTGTCACTAGCCCACTGCAGGGCGTGACCGGCGGCACCGCGTGGTCGGCTTCGGCGCTCAGCGGTCTGTACCTCGGCGACTTGGCGTCTGGTACCCGCTACCTCAGCACGTTCGCCAGCAATCGCGAACTGACCATTTCATTCGAGGGTGCTGGCGTGATGGCGTTCGGAGCCAACACCTTCCTGACCAATCAGGGTGACGAGGTCATCAGCGGTAACGTGCTGATGAAGCTCTCCGATGGCACGACCTTTGCTGCGTCCGTCGGATCCGAGTCTTCCTTCTATGGTTGGGTCAGCGAGGGCGATGTCACGATCACCTCGGTGACGTACCGCCCGTTCCTCTCCGGGTCGGGTTCTTTCGCGAGCCTGTCGGACCTTCGATTCGCTTTGATTCCGAGCAGCGGTGCCATGGCGATCCTCGCGCTTGGCGGCTTGGTGGCTGTTCGGTCGCGCCCCTGAGAGCACGATTGACTGACCAAGTATGGTGATGAGGCGGGGCGCCTCGAGAGGGGCGCCCCGTTCTTGTTGGATGTGCGCCGCGGGGTGCCGTTCACTGGATCGGCGCCATGAGCCGGGCGGCCCGGCATGCCCCTCGGGACAACCACGACCGCCCGCTCCACACTCTCGCTCCGATGCCGTGGCAGCCTTCGAAGTCACTGTGGAACATGGCTTCGACTCGCTTGGAGAGCGTGCCGCCATGGGCAATCGCACATATCTCGAAGTTGATGCGCAGGCTGCGATTGTCGAGGTTCGCCGTACCCACGCACGCCAGATCATCGCTCAGCATCACCTTCTGGTGCATGAAGCCCACGGTGTGCGAGTACATACGGATGCCAGCCGCCGCCGCCTCCGGGATGAAGGTCAGCGCCGACATGCGAACCAGCAGATGGTCGGGTTTTTGCGGCATGATGACGCGCACATCGACGCCCCGAAGCGCCGCCAGCTGCAGTGCGGCGAAGGTGGCCTGATCCGGCACGAAGTAGGGCGATGCCACCCAGAGCCGCCGCTGCGCGCGGCTGATCAGGTGCAGGTACATGAGCGAGCACGACTCGAGATCATCGGCCGGGCCCGTGGGCAGGATCGCGACATGGTCGTCGCCACACTCAGGCGGCACGGCCCAATCCACCGAAGTCAGCTCCTCGCCAGTGGCCCATCGCCAATCCTCGGCAAAGGAGAGCTGCACCGCCAGCGCTGCAGGGCCAGCGATGCGGATGTGCGTGTCACGCCATGGTCCGAACGCGCGGCTTTCACCCATGTACTCATCGCCAACATTGTGCCCACCGAGGAAGGCCACGCTGCTATCGACGATGACCACCTTGCGGTGGTTGCGAAAGTTGATGTTGATCGGCAGCGCGGTACGTGAGGTCCTGAAGGCTCGGAGTTCAACCCCGTCAGCTCGCAACCGATCGCACCAGCCCTCTGCGAGATGCATGCTGCCGATGGCGTCGTACAGCACCATCACTCGAACGCCGCGGGCCCGGGCACGAGCCAGTGCAGCGGCCATTCTGCGGCCCAGTCGATCATCACGGATGATGTAGAACTGGAAGGCGATGCAGTGCTGGGCAGCATCGATCGCGCGCTCGATGGCATCGAAGGTGGCCTTGCCATCGATGAGCAGTTCGCAGTCATTGCCCCGCGTCGGCGGCACGCGGCACAGCGGTGCGAGCGACACGAGCGCGGGATCGAGGGAGTGCAATGCTGCCGTGGCACGGGTGACCTCGCTCACTTGACGATCGAGGGTGTGACGTCCTCGGCGGTGGGCCCGCACCTTGCCATCGAAGCGTCTTTGGCCGAAGGCCACATACAGCGGCACGCTGATGATGGGCAGGAAAACCAAGGCGAGCGCCCATGCGATCGAGCCCTGTGGCGTGCGGGCTCGCATGACCGAATCAAGGGCGCACAAGATCCCGATGGCCTCGATCGCAAGGATGATCGCGGCGATTGCGCCACCATCGAGAATCCAGCGAGCCAGGTCCGCACCGGCTTCAGGCATGGTTCCAGCCTCCCCATGGCACCAAGAGTGCACGGCTCCGTGCTCGGATGCGTTGGATCCGTGTGAGCAGGTCACTCACGAATGCCGTCGTATCGAGGAGGTATGGACCGATCCCGAGCATCACTGCGTCGGCGCGGGCACTGTCGGCCGCATCGGTCACCTCACCGCGGGTGGGGAAGCCGTGCTCCGTCATGGATTCAAGGACCTGCGTGGCCCAGATCACCGGCATGTGCGCGGCTTCGCAGAGGGCGAGGACTTCGTCCTGCGCGATGGGCAGGTTCTCGAAGCCGATCTCGACGCCAAGGTCGCCGCGGGCCAGCATCACCCCGCACGCCGGCCGCCGCATGAGGGCAAGGAGGATCGCCGGCAGGTCCCGGCACGCTTGCGGGGTCTCGACCTTGGCGATGACCGCCATGCTGGACAGTCCGCGCATCTCAAGTGCCCTATGCAGATCAAGCACATCCTGTGGCGTGCGGACGAAGCTCAGCGCGACCATGTCGGCAAGGCCCGCGACGGCATCAAGCGTGGCAAGGTCCGCGGCGGTCAGCGATGGAATCGGCATGTCGCTGTCAGGGACGTTCACGCCCTTGCGATCCTTGAGCGGCCACGCGCCACCGTGCACCTGCTCGATGACCACATCCGCGCCTTCAGGTGAGGAGCACACGCACCTGCCGCGGATGTTGCCGTCGTCGATCAGGATGCGATGACCGGCCTTGAGCGCATCGAGCAGCTCCTGCGGAGTGACGGCAATGCGGTGTGGCGTGGGCAGCGAGCCATCGGCTGCGCGGGTGGCAGCCGTCGAGATGGCATCGTCGGCATGCAGCCAGAGACGGTCGCCCGGCCGGATCTCGATGGGGCCTTGGCTGCAGAGGCCGGTGCGGACCTTGGGGCCGGCCAGATCGACGCACAGCCGGATGGTTCGGCCGGCTCGCGCAGCAGCTGCACGCAAGGCCGCAGCATTCGCGCACCACTGCTCAGGGTTGCCATGTGCAGCATTGATGCGCGCGACATCCATGCCGGCCTCGATGAGCCGATCGGCGAGCGTGGGATCCTCGGCCAGCGCTGGCGGCAGGCTCACCATGATGCGCGTGCCTTTGGGATGGGCCGATCCGAGCAGTTCATCGGCATGCTGCTCAAGTGCGGCGACGCCGGCATCCATGGCGGCAGCGGGTGATTCGTCGCTCCACGCCCCACCATTCATCGCCACCAGCGCAGCATGCACTGCTCGCAGCGTGGGCTCGACATGTGCTTCGCACCGGGACAGCGAACTCAGGCCCAGCCGAACCAGATCGCCCTGCAGCCCGGCAGGCAGTGCTCGTCGCAGGTCGGCATACTGCACGAGGTTGGTGGCACTCATGGTCCATCCGGGCCCCACGCACCCAATGGATCGCTGTTCGCGCGCCACAGTTGCCGCCATCGATGCGAGCAGCGAATTGACCGAAGCAAGGATTGTTGGAACCGACTGCATGCGCGAACGCTACCCGAGGCGATCGGCAGCCATGACCAAGTGGCAGTGAGCCGCATTCGGCGCGATGCCGGATCGATCGATCTCCCCAGTACCGTATAGTTCGGCAATGCCGCGTGATTCCCTCATGGCTCTCCTGGTGCTGGGCCTCTTCACGAATGCAGCGCTCGCGCAGGACACCAACATCATCGAGGGTCCGATCGATGAGCAGGAAGCAGCCGCGATCGGCCGTGGCTCC
>VGXJ01000177.1 GCA_016873375.1 Phycisphaerae bacterium | reverse complement strand
CCGACGCGAACGTCGTACCCGTAACTTGAGACTCCGTAGGAGACGGTGCCCGGGCGCTTGACGTTCTCGGCGAACGGCTCGATGGGGACGCATTCCCGGATCTGGGTGTCACAGAGCACTGCCATGGGTCTTCTCTGTTCCTCCTGCACTGCCCGGCGATGAGCAGCGGCCGATGGCATGGCATCGACGACCTTGGCTGGAGGCACCCAGCCTGTGCAGCCGACTCCCCTGAAGGAGGCGGCTGGTCTCCATCGTGCTCGCCACCGACCTTGGTCAGCGCGCCCACGATCCACCAGTCCATCGTCGCTTGGGTTGGATGCCGCGTCTCCACAACGAACGGCACCAAGCGGGATGGGTCAGACGCCACGTTAAGAGAAAGTCCGAGAACCAACTCTTTCGACGGCATCCACACCAGTAAGGCGGAACCACCACCTCACTGGCGAGAGCGCACGATAGCCCTATATGTTGTGGTTGCAAGGGTGCGAATCACAAAATATCGCGCTTTTGGGGCCGCAATTCTAAGTCAAGACTTCGTCAAGACTTGCCCACATGGTTTGGCTGATTTGGCGAATGTCCGGACTCACCGGGCGGTGGACAACTTGCCGGGGAATGAGCTCCGGCACCTTCTAAACTCGCCCCATGGTCACGGAAGGCCCTTGGCTTGATGGTCTCACCGACGCGCAGCGAGCTGCGGTGGTGCACCCAGCGACTCCGCTTCTGGTGCTGGCAGGGCCAGGTTCGGGCAAGACTCGCGTGATCACCAGACGCATTGCGCATCTTGTGGCGCAGGGTGCGGCGCCATGGTCGATCCTCGCGCTCACCTTCACAAACAAAGCGGCGGGCGAAATGAAGGAGCGCGTGCACGCCATGCTCCAGACGGAGCTTGCCGGGGCGCGCGGCCTGCAGGTCAGCACGTTCCACTCCTTCTGTGCCACGCTGCTGCGTCGCTACGGATCGAGCCCCGCAGCGGCAGCGAGCGATGGCACGCCGCTCGCACCGGGCTTCTCGATCTTCGACACCGATGATGCGCGCGACGCAGCCAAGCGCGCGATCGCGGCCGCAGGATTTGACAGCAAGAACTGGCCGGCGGCCATCGTGCTGTCGCGCATCAGCGATGCGAAGAACAAGCTGCTCGATGCCGCGGCCTACGCTGCCGAGGCGGGCGACTTCACCAGCCGTTCGCTGGCGAAGATCTACCGTGCGTATGAGGCCGAACTGGCCAAGTGCAATGCCGTCGACTTCGATGATCTCCTGATGCGGGTCGCGCGGCTCATCAGGCAGGATGCCTCGGTGCGCCAGGAGCTGCAGCAGCGCTATCGGCATGTGCTGATCGACGAGTACCAGGACACCAACCATGCGCAGTTCGTGATCGCCAGTGCGATCGCGCAGGTGCACGGCAGCCTGACCGTGGTCGGCGATCCTGACCAGTCGATCTACGCCTGGCGGGGCGCAGACATCACGAACATCCTTGAATTCGAGCAACATTTTCCGGGCGCCGGCGTGATTCCACTGGGCCAGAACTTCCGTTCGACGGCGCACATCGTCGCCGCGGCCGACGGCCTGATCCGGCACAACACGCGAAGGAAGCACAAGGACCTGACCACCGAGCTCGAGGCCGGCGCCATGCCTCAGGTCATCCGTGCGCTCGATGAACGGCACGAAGCGCGCGTGGTCGTGGACGAAATGGTGCGCCAGCACGAGGGCGGCGTGCCGTGGAAGGGCATGGCGGCGCTCTACCGCATGAATGCGCTCAGCCGTGTCATCGAGGATGAGTTGCGCCGCCGATCGATCCCCTATGTTGTCGTGCGCGGCACGGCCTTCTACGAACGCCGCGAGATCAAGGATGCACTCGCCTACCTGCGCACGCTCGCCAACCCGAGCGACGAGGTCGCCCTGCGGCGGATCATCAACGTCCCAGCGCGCGGAATCGGTGCGACCACGATCGCTCGTGCCGATGCGATCGCGGCCGCGCACGGGCTCCGGTTCGAGGCGGCGCTGGCGGCCACCGACGGGCTCACCGCACGGGCGCGCAAGGCGATCGATGGATTCTTGGCCAATGTGGCGCAGTGGCGAGCGGACCTCATGCAGGGCGCCCCGCACGAAGTCGATGACGAGGACCTGCCGCAGATGCTTGGCGGGATGCTCGGCGGGTATGTCGCGCGCGTCCTGACCGAGAGCGGCTTCGAGGCCGCTGCGGGCGAGGGCAGCGCGGATGCGGAAGAAGCCGCCGAGCGCCGCGCGAACGTGGCCGAACTCGTGACGGCTGCGTCGGAGTTCCGCATGCCGCCGCAGGAGCCGGGCGCACCGCGACCGCAGCTCGTGGATGTGCTGCGCGCGTTCCTCGAGCGCGTGGCGCTCGTGTCCGATTCCGATGCGTTCGATCCCGAGGCCGGCGCGGTCACGCTCATGTCGCTGCACGCCGCGAAGGGACTGGAGTTCCCGTTCGTCGCGGTGCTGGCGTGCGAGGAGGGCATCCTGCCCCACAGCCGGGTGCAGGCCGATCCTGCACAGCTCGAGGAAGAACGACGGCTCCTCTTCGTGGGCATCACGCGTGCCGAGCGTCAGCTCATGCTGTCGAGCGCGGCCATGCGGACGCTGCGCGGGATCCGCGAGGCCACGATGGAGAGCCAGTTCATCGACGAACTGCCCGCGGATTGCGTAGCCAGGCGCGACCTTGCCGGCGGCTCCCGCGGCGCATCGATCGATCCTGACGCGCCGGCGTGGGAGCCGGATCCCGAGGAACGGCAGGGCTGGAAGGCCGGGATGCGCGTGCGCCACCGCCAGTTCGGCTTGGGCCAGATCGAGGCGGTGCTGCGCCAAGGCAGTGTGACCACGCTGCGGGTCGCGTTCCGCACGGTCGGCGTCAAGAGCCTGGTCGCGGAGTACGCGCGGCTTGAGATCGTGAACTGAGCGAGCCCCGATGCCCGCCGGCCCTCAGCGGCAGCAGCCGGTCTGCGACATGATGAACGACCACCGGTCGACGGCATCGCGCACACGCAGCGACAGGGGCTTGCCCTGGCCGTGGCCGCCGTCGCGATCGACCCACAGCAGGATCGGATCGGTGTCATGGTCGTTGGCAGCCATGGCCTGCAGGCGCGCGGCCATCTTGCGGGCGTGCAGGGGATGCACGCGCGTGTCGTTCTCGCCGGCCGTGATGAGCATGGCCGGATAGCGCTGGCCCTTCTTGATGTTGTGATACGGGCTGTACGCGCGCAGCCAGCGGAACTGCTCCGCCTCCTCGCTGCTGCCGTACTCGGGAACCCAGAAGCGCGCCATCAGGAACTGCTGGTAGCGCAGCATGTCGAGCAAGGGAACCTGGCAGACCACGCAGGACCACAGGTCCGGGCGTTGCGTGATCGCCACGCCCGTGAGGAGACCGCCGTTCGAGCCGCCCATGACTGCAAGCCGATCGGCCTTGGTGTAGCCGTTCGCCGCAAGCCAGCCTGCCACCGCGTAGAGGTCGTCGAACACATTCTGCTTGCGCCCAAGCATGCCCGCCTGGTGCCATGATTCGCCGTACTCGCCGCCACCGCGCAGGTTGGCCAGCGCATAGACGCCGCCGGCCTCGAACCACGGCCAGTTGGTCGCGTTGAATCCGGGTTCGAGGCTGACATTGAATCCGCCGTAGCCGTAGAGGAGGCATGGATTCGAGCCGTCGAGCTTCAGCCCCTTGCGGTGCACGATGAAGACGGGGACCTTCGTGCCATCCTTGCTGGGAACGAAGCGCTGGCTCACCTCGACCATCGAGGGATCGACCGGCACCTCGGGGCGCGCCCAGAGCGCGAGCTGCGCCGAGGTACCCGTGAGTTGCGTGCGATAGATGGAGCGCGGTTCGTTGAAGCTCTCGTAGGTCACGAAGGCCTCGTCGCGGTCCTCCTCGGTTGCGATGCCGGCATTGCCCAGGCCGGGCAGCGCGATCTCGCCCGCGCTCGATCCGGAGCGCCGGAAGAGCTCCATGCGCGTGATCACGTCCTTCTTCCATGACGCCACGAGCCACGATGCCGTCGGCGAGACACCGTCGAGCACCGCGTCCCTGCGCTCGGCAATCACGGTGCGCCAACGCTCCTGCGCAGGTTCGGTGAGGTCGATCGCCAGCAGCCGCCCGTTGGGGCTCTGGAAGGTGGTCGAGGCGTAGAGCGTGGTGCCCTCGATCGCGACTGGGTCGAAGCGGCCGTCGAGGCCGACGGCGATCGGCACGAAGCGCACCTGTCCCGTGCGGCGCCACGCATCGACGCTGGCCACATACAGGTCGTTGCGCTGCCAGCCTTCGCTCACGCCCAGCGTGATCCACTTGCCGTCGCGGCTCAGCCCGGCACCCGGCACGCGCGAGGGTTCCTTCTGCACGAAGAGCACCGGATCGTTGC
>VGXJ01000176.1 GCA_016873375.1 Phycisphaerae bacterium | reverse complement strand
GCTGGCCAGCGTGGATGTGCCCGTCGAGGTGCTCGTCTACGACGATCAGAGCACCGATGCCACGCCGAAGATCCTGGCCCGCCTGGTTGCAGAGGATCCGCGGGTGCGCGTGGTTCCCACGCAGCCGCTCCCGGCGGGGTGGAACGGCAAGCAGTGGGGGTGCGAGCGCATGGGCCAGGCAGCCCGCGGAGCGTGGGTGCTCTTCACCGATGCGGACGTGCGATTCGAGCCTGACTGCGTGGCGCGAACGCTGGCGCGTGCCGAGTCGCTTGGTGCCGACCTGCTCTCGACGGTACCTCGGCAGCTCACGGGTTCGTGGGCCGAGCATGCGGTGATCCCGCTGATCTCGTTCGTGCTGCTCTCGTACCTGCCGATGGGGCGCATGCGCACGACGATGAGCCCGGCGGCAAGCGGTGCATGCGGGCAGTTCATCCTGGCAAGGCGCGAGGCGTGGCTCGCCAGCGGTGGACACGCAGCCTTCCGTGCGAGCATGCACGACGGCATCAAGATGCCGCGGGCCTTCCGCAGTGCAGGGTTCAGGACCGATCTCTTCGATGGCACCGACCTCGTGGCGTGCCGGATGTACCGAGGGCTCGGGCAGGTCTGGAGGGGCTTCGCCAAGAATGCCTACGAAGGCCTGGGTTCGCCGGCCCTGCTGCTCTTCGTGACGGTGCTCCATGGGTGTGCCGTGCTGCTGCCCTGGGTCACGCTGGTGCTCTGGCTCGCCGGGGCAGTCGTGCCTCTGTGGGTGCCGTGGCTCGCAGCGCTCACGATCGTGGCTGGCTTCGTTCAGCGCATCGTGCTGGCGCGGCGCTTTGTGCACGCGTGGGCATCGGTTGCGCTGCACCCGGTGGGCATCCTCATGCTCACCGTGATCCAGTGGCACAGCCTGTGGCTGCACCTGACCGGCCGACGGGCGTGGAAAGGTCGAACTGCCGGCGCGCCGGCCTGACGAGGGATTCGTCAGGCCCTCGGGATGTCTTCATGCCTGCGTCATGTCGTCGCGGCAGGGGCCAACGGCACCGGTGGCGCGGTCTGCAGCGCGACCATGTGCCGGTAGTGCTCGCTGCGCTCCATCAGTTCTGCGTGGGTGCCTTGGTCATCGATGAGGCCGTCACGGATCACCACGATGCGGTCGGCGTGCTGGATGGTGCTGAGACGGTGGGCGATCACGAAACTCGTGCGTGAGCGCATGAGCGTGGCGAGCGCGGCCTGGATGAAGCGTTCGCTCTCGCTGTCGAGATTGCTCGTCGCCTCATCAAGGATGAGGATGCGCGGGTCGGCCAGCACCGCTCGCGCGATGGCGATGCGCTGGCGCTGGCCCCCGGACAGGCGCACGCCGCGCTCACCGATGACCGTGGCGTAGCCCTCGGGCATCTCTTCGATGAACCGGTCGGCGAAGGCGATGCGCGCGGCCTCGCGGATCGCTTCATCCGAGGCATCGCGCCGGGCATAGGCGATGTTCTCCGCGACCGTGCCGTCGAAGAGGAAGACGTCCTGCTCGACGATGCCCAGGAGCTGGCGGAAGCCTGACAGGCGCAGGTCGCGCAGGTCGGTGCCATCGAGGAGGATCGCGCCCTCGGTGGGATCGCTGAAGCGGGCGATGAGGTTGCAGAGCGTGGTCTTGCCGCTGCCGCTGGCGCCGACCAGCGCCACCATCTGTCCCGGCTGGGCGACCAAGCTCACGCCGCGCAGCACCTCGCGATCGGTGCCCGGGTAGCGGAAGCGGACATCGCGGACCTCAAGACGGCCCAGGACGGTCTGGCGCGTGGGCATCACTGCACCGGACCGATCCGGCAACTCCGAGGGCTCGGCGACGAGGTCCAGCACGCGGTCGAGCCCTGCCAGGCTTGCCTGGAAGTTCGTCGCGCTCGTGGCCAGCGCCTCGAGCGGACCAAGCAGCATGACGAGGTAGGTCAGGAAGAGGATGAGGTCGCCGGTCGTCAGCGTCCCCTCGAGCACCTGCATGCCGCCGTACCAGAGCAGCAGCGCACTGGCGACGGGGATCATGATCTCCCACGCCACCTCGATGCCGCGCGACCACCACCAGACATTGATCTCCTGGCGCGCCATGAGGTGCGAGCCCTCGGCATAGCGGCTGCGCTCGGCGGGGGTCCGTGCGAAGCCGCGCACGACGCGGATGCCGCTGAAGGTCTCGGTCGCGTGCCCATCGATCGCGTCGCGCGTGACCTTGATGTCGCGGTGCAGCGGGCGGATGCGGGCGATCCAGGTCCGGTGCGTGAACCAGACCATGGGCAGGAGCAGGAGACTGCCCACCAGCAGCCGCCAGTCGGTCCACGCGAGCACGGTCAGGCTGCCGAGCAGCTGGATGATCGCACGCCACGGGTTGTAGACCATCGAGAAGACGAGCTCGCCGACGCCGCCGGCATCTTCGCGCAGCATGCTCACCAGACCACCCGACTTGAGCGACTGCAGCCGATGCAGCGGCAGGTCGGCAGCATGAGCGAAGGCCAGTCGCCGGACCTGGTTCTGCACACGCTTGACCGTCCGTGTGGCCAGCCACCGACCCCATAGGCCGATCACCAGCTTCACTGCGGTGATGGCGATCATGCCGATGGCGAGCGCCACCAGCAGGCCGCGCGGCGTGTCGAGCGTGGTCCACGACTGGGGGAAGACCTCGCGTACGGCAGGTGGAAGGGGCGCTCCGCCGAAGACATTGTCGATGGCGAACTTCGTCGCCGCGGGGGGGACGAGGCCCAGCAGCGTGCTGATCGTCAGCGTGCCGAGCGCCAGGGCCAGCGAGCGGCGGCTCGGTCCGAGCAGGATGACGAACTCACGCACAAGCGCACCGAAGCCGCGGGATCGCTTCAGGCTTCGCTCGGTGCCTTGCCGCGACACCATGGAACCCTCCCGGCGCATGCGCGTGAATCGCTCGCGCATCTGGGCCCGGTAGGCCTGGTATCGGCGCCGGCTGGTGGTGTGAGGCATTGGTCCATGCTAGGGGCGCGCTACAGTGCCCCGCATGACGCATCCATTGGTCCTCGTCTTTTCCGGCTGCATGCTTGCGGCGTCGCTCCTGGGCTTGACGCAGTCTGCCACGGGCACCGACCGCACCTCGAAGTCCTCGGCCGTCACGCAGCAGGGCTCAAGCGGACCGCGCCGCGGCGCCGATGCGCAGGATGCGCAGCAGTCCGAAGAGCAGAAGCCGAAGGCCAAGCGCCCACCCGGCGTCTACTACGGCTTCAAGGAGGCCCCGGCCAAGCAGAAGGGTGCCGTTCGTCTGGCGGCCTACAACGTCGAGAACCTCTTCGATGGCGAGGACGATCCGAAGCTCAGCGGCGAGGTCGACGATCTGAAGGAACGGACGAGCGAGGACCGGCTGCAGGCGATCGCCAAGGCGATCAAGGCGCTGGATGCCGACATCCTGGCGCTCGAGGAAGTCGAGAGCGAGGAGTGCCTGCGCTGGTTCCGCGACACCTACCTCAAGGACCAGGGCTACGAGCATTTGGCGAGCAAGGACGTGGGGTACTACCGTGGGGTCGAGCAGTCGATCCTGAGCCGCTTCCCCATCGAGTCGGTCGAGGTGCAGCCGGACGAGGATCTCTCCGACGTCAAGCGCGACGGCAAGGGCTTCGCCGAGAAGCCGACCAAGCCGGGTGCGGAACAGGGGCAGCGCTTCCAGCGCAGTCCGCTGATGGCCGATGTGCGCGTATCGCCCGACTACCTGCTCCGCGTGATCGTGGTGCACCACAAGGCAGGCGGGCTTGAGTTTGCCTACCAGCGCGAGGCCGAGGCGCTGCAGGTCATGGAGTGGGTCAAAGAAGCGCAGGCGAAGGACGAGCACATCAACCTCGTCGTGCTCGGCGACTTCAATGCGACCCCGACGCATAAGACCGCGATGATCTATCGTGACGGCGGTCTGGTCGGCGCCTACGACTTCCGGGACCGTTCGCGCAAGGACATGAAGGATGCGTACACCACGCATGCCTCGGGTCGTCCGATCGACTACATCATGGCGTCCCCCGGCCTGAGCGAGGACTTCGTGAACAGCTCCTTCTTCGTGCTCGGCACGATGCACGCCGGCGATGACTACGACTGGCGCAAGGGCGAGGAGCCACCGAAGGGCTACGCCAGCGACCACTACCCGATCGCGATCGACTTCACGCCGGATGATGCGGAACTTGCCGCTGGGGGAAAGCCCGCCGGCAAGGGTTCTTCGAAGTCGTCAGCGAAGTCATCGTCCAAGCCCGCGTCGAAGCCCGACGCCGACGACGAGTGACCGTCGCTCCCGCGGCGGTCAGCCTTGGCTCATGCCGAGCAGCCGCATCGCTTCGACGACATCCTTGTCGCCGCGACCGCTCACATTGATGACCACGACTTGGTCTGGCCGCATCGATCGCGCCGC